>LNFJ01000035.1 GCA_001464625.1 Bacteroidia bacterium Ga0077558
AGTTCGCAAATATCTTTATTTTATCATTGCACCAGTAATTAAATACATTTGCGCACCAACATGAAATCAGGAAAAACTGCTTACAGCCAAACGAGAGCTTTATGGGCTATTACAAGAGCCAGCTTTAAAGCCATTTTTGCAAATCCGAGTGCAATTATTTTCAGTATTCTGTTTCCTATAATTTTTACATTGATTTTTGGTGCTTTCGGTAGTGGTGGCGGTGTTAGTTATCGCATAGCCATAGCACCGGGCAGCGATACTACACAAGGGTTCTATACCGGTCTGCAAAAAATACCCGGGGTAAAAATTATTGAGTTCGCTGATACCGTTTTACGAAATAAAGAATTGTATAAAGGAAGGCTGACAGCGATTCTTTCTATTCAGAACAATCCGGACTCTTCAGGTATGCCACATTATACAATTGGCATTCGTTCTACTTCAGCAAGTTCTAATACGGTTTATTCATTTAGAGCAGCTTTGGATTTGGTGAAATTACAATTAGAAAAAATGCTGAACGAAGGATCTGAAACATTTGTAGATATAGAGGATCCGGTAGTGGAGAAAGTAAGAAAATATCGCTCTATTGATTTTATACTTCCAGGTCAGTTAGGGTTTTCCATTTTGTTTTCCACTTTATTTGGAGTTGCCTTTACCTTTTTTGGTTTGCGGGAACAATTGGTGTTAAAACGTTTTTATGCATCTCCGGTAAGCAAATTAAATATTTTATTGGGCATTGGAATGAGCCGTTTATCGTTTCAATTGCTGAGTGTGGTGGTGCTTATTTTGTTCGGACATTTTGCTCTGAATTTTACATTGCATCATGGGGCCATTACTTTTTTCGAGATTATCATAATGACCATCATCATGCTCTTTCTGCTAATGGGAGTCGGATTGATTTTTAGCAGCATTGCCAAAAGCGATACATCTATACCACTACTGATAAATTTATTCGGCTTTCCGCAGATGATGCTGTCGGGTACATTTTTTCCGATAGAAGTGTTTCCAACCTGGTTGCAGGGAATTTGCAGAACTTTACCATTAACGCAATACAATAATGCTATCCGCAAAATATCTTTTGAAGGCTTGCATATTATTGACTGCTGGAAGGAAATTGGAATTTTGGGAATATGGATGGTGATTACTTATGCAATAGCAGTGAAAGTGTTGAAGTGGGAGTAAGAATGATGAGATGATTTGGCGATTTGAAAATGGTCTGATGATTTTTTTTAAAATGATTTGAATGAGATTTATAAAACTGGGGTTGATAAGTATTGTTGTTTTTTCATTATTGATTACTGCTTTTTCGCTGATGATTCCCTCGCATGTACGCATTTCAAAAGCAATTGATATAAGTGTAAACAGAGATACTTTATTATACCAGTTAAGTAATATTGCCAATTGGAAGAATTGGTATCCCGGCGCAGATTCAATACAGCAACTATCAGAGATAACTACTATTACCGACAGCACAGTTATTGCAAAACAGTCGAGGGCAGAATCTGGTTGGAATTTATATGATGCAGGTATTCCGGGCATACTAACAGTGCAGTGGTATATGGATTTTCATTTGCGTTGGTACCCCTGGGAAAAATTTTCGAGCCTTTTATTGGAAAAAAGATATGGACCCATTATGGAGAAGGGGCTTGATAATCTGAAAAAATTATTGGAGAAGTAGTGTTAGCGGTAAATAAATTTTACTTTACTTGCCTAACTTTATAAGATTGTTTGCTTCGGAAACAAAGAGGAATGATTATTGATGAAGGAGCAGCCAATGGAATAAATCTAAAAAACTATACACATGAAAAAATTATTATTTCTGCTGGCAGTATTAATAGCTGCCACAAGTTTTGGGCAGAGCCCCCGCAAAAGTCCACATGACACTATAAGTACTGAAAACACATCGGTAACGTATGGTCGCCCCTATAAAAATAACCGCATCATATTTGGTGAACTTGCAAAGTATGGCCGGATATGGCGGGTAGGAGCGGATGAGGCAACTACGATTACATTTAAGAAAGATGTGAAAGTGGGCGACAAAGAAGTAAAGGCAGGTACCTATACTTTATTTGTTATTCCCAATGAAAATGAATGGACTATTGTTATTAATGCTAAGCTTGGTCAATGGGGAGCTTTTAGTTATGAAAAAACAAAGGATGATGATGTTGCAAAAGTAAATGTACCGTCAACTAAATTGGAAAATGCAGTAGAGCAACTCACCATTCGTTTTGTTGGCGAGAATGCGATGATCATTGAATGGGATAAAACGCAGGTAACGGTTCCGCTGAGCTATTAGTATTAATTGATCGAAAACCCATAGCCGCAAATGCGGCTTTTTTAAACGATTTTTTGCGGGTATTTGCTGGAACGGCATCGGGTTAATGCTTTATTTTGCGAGTTAGTGCAACATTTTTTTGTGTTATGTTCTCTAACTTAAATAAATTTGAAATACACTTTGACAGTGTATGCTATAGGAGTCCATTATTTAATAAGAACTTAAACTGCTTGCAATGAATCAACAAAAATCCTTCAAACAATGGAAATGGAAAAACATTTCCCTTGTTCTTTTTATACAGCTAGTTGCACTTGCTGTATCTGCTCAAATTAAAATTAGTGGTAAAGTAACGGGAGCGGATGGAAACGGAATCCCGTCTGTATCTGTTGTGGTACGCACAACTACCATCGGCACTGTAACAGATGCGAATGGTAATTATGATTTAACCGCTAATCTTAAACCGGGATCTTACATACTGGAATTTTCAGGAGTGGGATTTAGGTCTCTAACTAAGGAAATAAAAGTAAACAACGAAACATCTTATACTGCAAGTGTAGAATTAGCAGATGATGTAATGAAGATGGATGAAGTTGTTGTTACCGGTGTTTCCGCTGGTACAACCCGAAAACAATTAGGAAGCTATGTAAGTACAGTGAAAGCGGACCAACTTACAAAGGGGGCTACGGGAAATGTATTGGCTGCTTTACAAGGTAAAACGGCTGGTGCGCAAATTATTCAGAATAGCGGAGATCCGGGAGGAGGGATATCTGTTAGACTCAGGGGTATCAGTTCTGTAAACAGTTCCTCAGAGCCTTTATATATTGTTGATGGAGTAATTGTTAATAATGCAACAACCAGGGTTACTAATACAAGTGCAAATTATGATGGTGGATCATTCGTAGGCACTATAGGTCAAAATAGATTAGCAGACATTAACCCTGCTGATATAGAAAGAATTGAAGTATTAAATGGTGCAGCTGCTGCAGCAATATATGGTTCCAGGGCAAATGCCGGGGTAGTGCAAATTTTTACAAAACGAGGATCACTTGGCGCCCCAACAGTAACGTTTTCTACAAGTGTACTATCGAGTTCATTAAGAAAAAGTGTTGAAGTGAACCAATCTCCCACAAAATTTGGAGGCCCAACTGATGGTGTCGGTGCACAAACTCAGGATATTCTTACACCGGCATTACTTAATACTACCGCTGTAACCAGATATGATTACAACGATTATATTTTTCGTAATGCTCTGGGAACTGATAATAATGTATCTGTAGCAGGTGGAAAAGATAAAACCAAATATTATACTTCGGCTTCTTATTACAAGAATGAAGGGATTGTTAAGAACACAGATTTCCGTAGATATAGTTTCCGGGTTAATCTTGATCAGGGTTTAGGAGAAAAAGTGAATTTTAATATTGGATTGAATTTTATTAATAGTGCAGGAAATGAAAAGCCTGATGGGAACTCCTTTTTTTCGCCGATGAATTCAATTAATATTATTGGAAACTTTCACGACTTGTTTACCAGAGATGCTTTAGGTAATATTAAAGCTATTGGTGAAAGAGGGAGAGTTAACCCTGTTTCTGTAATTGAGGATATAAAGCAGCGTCAGGAAACAAATAGAATACTTGCAAACGCAGGAATCAAGTTTAGACCCGTAAAGGGATTAACATTAGACTATACTCTTGGGATTGATCAATATTCACAAAAAGGAGAAACATTTATTCCTCCTTTTGCCTATAATGTTAGTGATGGTTTCTTTGGTGGCGGGCCTGCTCTTGATCCTACCAGAAATGGATATGCCAGTGCAGGGAATTATAATTTTTTCCAAATTAATAATGAAGCTAACGCTACTTATCAGACTAAGTTAACAACTGATATATCATCCACTACCCAAGTTGGATATTCCGTTCAATATGAAAGAAGCACTTATTCATTATTGCAGGGAAGAGGTATGGCTCCTTTTGTCCAAACAGTGAATGGCGCCAGCACCTTATTGCCCGGGATTGATGATAGGGGAGAAATATCTATATCAGGATATTATGCACAACAAAATTTTGGCTATAAGAGTTTATTATATGTCACAGGAGCTATTCGGGTTGATGGATCTTCCGTATTCGGAAAAGATCAACGCAACCAGAAATATTTTAAAGCAAGTGGTAGCTATGTTATCAGTGAACATGAGTTCTGGAAAAATTCAGGCATCAGTAAAGTTTGGAATTTTGCTAAACTACGTGTCGCATATGGTGAAAGTGGCAACCTTACAGGTATTGGAGCCTATTCAAGATTTAATTCTTATAGTAGTAATTCATTTGTTAGCAGAACCTCACTTACCTCCAGCAGTACCTTAGCAAATACCAACGTAAAGCCAGAGCGGCAAAAAGAATTAGAGTTTGGTATCGACCTTGGATTTTTTAACGGTCGTCTTAATTTACAAACGAATATTTACACTAAGAAAGTGGATGACTTGCTAATTAATAGATTTATAGCACCAACAACAGGTTTCAGTAGCTTACTGGATAATTTTGGAAGCCTGGAGAATAAAGGTTTTGAAGTAGTGCTTACCGGAAAGCCGATTCAAGGAAAGAATTTAAACTGGACAATAACAGGTATATATAATCATAATAGAAATAAAGCTGTCAGAATTGGACAGGCACTTACTTTACTTAGCACAAACAGTGGAACACCTGTTGCAATTATAGAAGGGCAGCCAATTGGTATTTTCTATGGAGCTTTCTTTGCATTAGATCCCAACGGTGGGTTGGTGAAAAATGGATCAGGGTTTCCCCAGGGAGAAAGAGGTATTCAAAACAGTGCTTTAGTATTTACACCGCAAAGAGATGGTGCTGGCTTACCAATTGGTTCTTTTCCACTATTGCGTAAAATAATTGGAGATCCCAATCCTGATTATACTGCAAGCTTAGTTAATGAACTGACTTATAAAAAAGCCAGCTTAAGATTTCAGTTAGATGCAGTACAGGGCGTTGATGTATTTAATGCGGATTGGAGAACTCGTCAAGGTGTAGGTAATGGTAAAGAAGCCGAAAAAGAGCAGACAGGAGTATATCCAAGAGGTTATATCAATAGCTTCTATGCTGCTATTGAAGAATGGCGTATTGATGATGGATCTTTTGTGAAACTTAGAGAAGTTTCTTTGAGCTACGCCTTCGGAAACCTCAAAAAGATTAAGGATATTACTTTAAGTGTTAGCGGAAGAAATCTTATTAGTTGGGATAATTATAAAGGATACGATCCTGAGGTAAATGCAGGAGGACAAAGTACGATCCTACGGGGAATAGACTTTGGTGCCGTTCCGATTCCAAAAACATTCAGTGTCGGACTTTCAGCAAAATTCTAATCCAATCTAAAAAAGAAATTATGAAATACAGTATAATTAAAAAATTAGTAGTAGCAGTTCTAGTAAGTTCCGCTATACTTCCAATGGGATGTAAAAAGGATTTTACAGACCCCAATAGAGCTACACAGGAGCAGGTATTTTCTTCACCCAAAGGGTTGACTGGTGCCGCTGTTGGTTTGCAACGGGTATACACTTTAGGAAGAGCCAGTACATTGTATAATCTTATAACTATAAATGGCCTTACCACTAATGAGCTAATTGTTGTTAATCCAGGAAACACAGCTGAAGTTCAATTGGCAAGTGGTGGTAATGCAGTGGATGGAAATCATAGTATGTTGACTACTTTCTGGTCGACCTGTAATAAAGTTATTTATGATGCAGATCTTGTAATTAGCAATGCAGCTAATCTCAGTGATAAAAATTTTGCAAGTGGTTTAATTGCTTATGCAAGTATTTTTAAAGCATTATCATTAGGTAATATGTCGCAATTCTGGTCTCAAGTACCAGCAGGTATAGGTACTAATGTAACTTTTATTAGTAGAGTAGACGGTTTCAAAAAGGCAATAACAGTGATTGATGATGCTCTAACGGCAATAGGTGCCAATAGTATTAGCGCCTCTTTTATTTCAAGTGTTCCTGCCGGTATAGATATTGTTAATACGCTGCATGCTCTTAAAGCTAGATATTCTCTATTTGCTGGATTATATGCTCAGGCACTTGCTTCAGCTAATCTGGTTGATCTTTCAAAAAAATCAAGCTTCAACTTCGATGCGCTTTCACTTAATCCTATTTTTGAAGTGTCTACATCAACAAATAATGTTGTGCAGGTAAAGGATTCTACGTTGGGAATACTACCTAATTTGCAACCTGATTTTGCGGATAAAAGAATTCAGTTTTTTACGGTAATAAATCCAACGATTTTACCACGATTCCGTATCAATGGTTTTGGCAATGCAGCAGCCACCGCATTCCCAGTTTATTTACCGGGAGAAATTATGCTTATTAAAGCGGAATGTTATGTAAGAGCCAACGTACCTGATTTAGTAAATGGGCTAATACAGTTAGATAATGTAAGAACCAAACAACCTGCCAATGATTTATTTGGTGTGGGTGCGGGATTACCTGCCGCTGTTGGAGTTTTTACAGCACCGCAATTGCTCGATTCAATTTACAAGCATAGAAGTATTGAATTGTATATGTCGGGATTAAAATTAGAGGATATGAGAAGGTTTGGAAGGCCTGATGCAGAAAAGAGAAGAAATCTGATGCCTTATCCATTAAGAGAAAGAGATAACAATCCTAATACTCCTGCAGATCCTCCATTCTAATCTATTATATTAATTTTTAAACAAAAGGCTATTTAACGAATAGCCTTTTGTTTTACTACTTTTATTCTATGCATTCACATATTCAGCAACTTCATACCATTGCCAATAAAAAGTATCGCCGCATTATTGGTTTGATGAGCGGTACTTCTGTAGATGGGCTTGATGTGGCAGTGTGCGGATTTAGTGGAAGCGGAATGGAAACCAATTTAACAGTAGAACATTTTATTACCGTTCCTTATGATCAACAATTTAAAGAGCATGTCAAATCTGTTTTTTCTATCAAACAGGTCGATCTTGAAAAACTTTGCCTGCTTAATCCCTGGATAGCATTGTACCAGTCAGCTATCATCAATCAATGTTTGCAAGATTGGAAAATTGCAAAAGAAGATATTGATATAATTGCCAGTCACGGCCAAACAATTTATCATTCGCCACAATCGTTGCACCAGCAACCGGGTTTTGGTAATGCTACGTTGCAAATTGGTGATGGAGATCATATGGCAGTAGCAACCGGAATAATTACCATTAGCGACTTCCGACAAAAACATATTGCTGCCGGGGGAGAAGGAGCACCACTGGCAGTGTATGGAGATTACCTGATCTTTAGCAAGAAAGGCGAGAACAGGATCATGCTGAATATGGGAGGCATTGGGAATTTTACTTTTTTAAGTGGCGATCTGGATCCTGCAAAAGTATTTAGTACCGATACTGGTCCTTGTAATACGATGATGGATACCTATATGCAAAAGCATTTTCCCGGAAAGTATTTTGATGAAGATGGTGCAGTAGCCAGGCAGGGAACCATTAATGACTCTTTGTTAAAAGCACTGATGAATCATTCTTTCTTTGACCAACCATTTCCAAAAACAACCGGACCGGAATTGTTTAATTTGGAGTATTTGAGTGGGGCAATGCAAAAAGCAGGACTTTCTAATTTGTCGGTTCCCGATACAATAGCTACGCTCAATAGATTTTCTGCACTTACTATTGTGGAAGCGATTAAAAATGCTTCTGAAGGAATTGCTGATTATACCTTGTATGCCAGTGGCGGTGGTATGCACAATCCGCTAATGATTCAGCATATACAAAACGAATTACCAGGTATTGAGATCAGAAATACAAATTCGTTGAACGTAAACCCGGATGCGAAAGAAGCTGTCTTATTTGCCATATTAGCCAATGAATGTATTTGTGGTGGCAAAGCCAGTTTAGGAAAAAATGGAACTCCTATTCCTGCCGTTACGATGGGAAAAATTAGTTTCCCGGATTAAGTAATCAGGTTGCCAATAACATTTTAATAAGGAAGTATAGTTTACTTTTATCCTATAAATTACTAGTATGAAAGTAACATGGCTATTAGCATTTGCTTATTTTCTTTCAGTAGCATCTACTAAAGCCCAGGAAGTGGTGGACTCTGTAAAGTTCAATGCTAAAGACAGTGCCCTGCCTATGCCAACGGATCCTACAACAGATTTTTTTCAGCAAGGGGAAAAGATAAAGGCAACGGATAAAGTTTCACTTATAATGCTGAATAAAAAAGCGACAAAGTTGGCTGCTTTTCTGAAATCGACTGATATGCAGTTTGCAGATCATGTATTGGAAGATTTGGATAACGATGGTAGAAAAGAATTGCTGATCTCCAATTTTACGGGTGGCGCACATTGCTGCGATGAAATTTATATTTTTAAAAATAGTACGGCTACTAAATATCAACAGGTGGCAAAACTTTTTGCGGGGCAAACACTAATTACCCGGGGCAATGAATTTATTTACAGTTTTGGCGAGCATTTAGGATATTTTTTTACCTGTTACGCCTGTGGGTATAGCGACACAAGTGATGCAGCACCAATTGAAGTAAGAAGCATCGCCTTACATTATTCCAAAGGCAAAATGTTCGTTGTTCCCGGTACCACGGAACTTAGAAGTATAATTAATGACAATCTTGGCAAATTGGGGGAGCTGCCTTATGAAGAATTAGAAGAAGATGTTGCTCAGGACAATGGTCTTCGAAAGGAATTTGCCATGAACCTGGCTGTGTTTTACTATTCATTCGGAAGAAACCTTACCGCTACGCAGGCTTTATTCAATAAGTATTATAAATATCCAGATGCCAAAAAGGTTTGGCTGGCTTTTACCAAACAATTGCAATATATACGCAAAGAAAATGTTTTTTGAGAGCTCTTTCCCGGGTAATTTAATTACCGGTGCAGCGGTTTATAAAATGCTGCTGTCAGGCTACCTGTATTAATGAGTATGGATGACTACCAACTGGTAAAAGACTGCTTGAAATGGAAACCAGAGGCACAGCAGCGCCTTTATGAACTGTATGCTAAAAGTATGCTGACAGTTTGCTATCGGTATACCAAATCATTAAAAGATGCAGAGGATGTGTTGCAGGAAGGATTTGTAAAAGTTTTCTTTGGATTAAAACAATTTCGGTTTGAAGGAGATCTTGGTGCCTGGATTCGCCGCATCATGGTGAATACGGCGCTTAATTTTTTAAAACGCAACAGCAAATATCGAAATGAAATGTTCTTTCCTGAACAGGTTTTGCATCCTGTTGCAGATGATAATCCAGCAGTGATATTACAAGCGAAAGAACTGGCTGATCTTATCAGGCAGTTGCCACATGGCTATCAAACAATTTTTAATTTATATGCAGTAGAAGGTTACACCCATGTAGAAATAGGTGAGATGCTGGGTATCAGTGATGGTACATCCCGTTCACAATATGCAAGAGCAAGGGCATTGTTGATTAGCTGGGTAGAAGAAATGTCGTTGGACAAAAAAAATAAAAGTTATGCCGGAAAATAATTTTGAACAACAGGTGCAGCAAAAAATGGATGAATTGCAGCTCCGGCCTTCCACAGCAGTTTGGGAGGAAGTGGAGAAGCGTATCCGCAAGGAAAAGAAACGTCGCCGGTTTATTCTGTGGATGTTTTTTTTCGGAATAATATTGCTTGGCGGCACCAGTTGGTGGATAGTAAGCGAAAATAAAAGAAGTTCAGACAACAATAAAATTGTGGCCCAGGTTGATAACGATAAAAAAACAAATGCACAAAAATCAAAAATAGCAACCAGTACAGTAGATAAAATTTCAGGAGGGAATACAAGTAAAAATGATGTTGCAGAAAGCAATAAAATTTCAACAAATCAATTAATAGATAAAGTGGGAGTAGATAATAAAAACAATTATTCATCCAATTTAAAATCGATTGTTGCCTTTGCAAAATCAACTACTATAAAAAAGGAAAAAGAAAGAACTCATACTCCCTATTTGCAGAATGAAAAAAGGGAGGTCGTTGCTACTGTTCCAATAGATACAGATAAAAAAATTCTTCTTTCTCCACCCACAATCGTTGATAGTAGCACAAAGGTCATTGTGATTGCTGTTACTGAACCAAAAATTAGTGATTCCATTGCAGCTACTAAAAAATCTACTCAAGTTGATACGAATACGAAAGAAAGAATTTCTTCGATCAGCCAAATTGATACAGCGATTGCAAAAGTTGAAGAACCGCTAATAAATTCGGATAGTAGCAAAGCAAAAAAGAGTAAATGGGAAATTGGAGTAATTGGGTTTGCTGGAAGTTCCATCAATTCAGAAGGTCTTTCAATTTTGGGAGCACAAAAAAGTATGGAACAATCTTCCCAGTTTAGCCAATCTGGCGGAGCAACTGGGCCAATAGCTTTTGCACCATATCCTACTAAAGGTTTTTCATGGCAACTGGGTATCAATGCAAAAAGAAAGCTAACTGAAAGAGCAGGATTGTCTATCGGTTTGAACTTTTCCTCCTACTCAACGCAACAGCTAACCGGAGCTTATGTAGATAATGTAAGTAGTCTTACAACAAGTTATTACCGTAGCGGTTCTTCAGCCAATTTTATCAACAAATATTATTACCTGCAACTGCCCATTTCATTTCATTGGCAGCTTAACAAAAGCAAGAAGTTGCCAGTTGTTTTTCAAAATGGGCTCTCAGTTGGATTGTTAGCTTGTAGCGATGCATTGGTATATAGCCCCTCCTTTAATGGTTTTTATAAAGACAGGAAATCATTTAATAAGCTTCAGCTCTCTTATCAAACGGGTTTATATACGAAACTATTTAATCAGTCTCAAAAGCCGGTTACTGTTGGCTTCTTATTTAATTATCATCTAAGCCGTTTGCAAAAAGTAGACAGCTACGGAGGAAATCATCTCTCATCATTTGGTATTCAGTTGGGATGGCTACTTAAAAAATAAATAGTTTGCTGCAACGGAATTCTTTCTTCAGTTGTCAGCCACCAAAATACTTTTATGAAAAATAAATCATCACTACTTCCTGTATTGTTGCTGCTCGTTTCGACAATTGTAATTCTTTTTCAAAGCTGTGTAAAAGATAATTGTACTGGTCGTTATGAATATTGGGAACCAGTGTACAGAACCCAGGATGAAGCAAGGGCGAATATTAAGAACAATCCAGCTCAATCAATTGAACGTCCGGGTAAAATTTATATCCGGGGCCATTATATTTTTTTAAATGAAATTGATAAAGGAATTCACATTATTGACAATAGCAATCCTACCGCTCCCCGCAATATTGCATTTGTAGATATTCCCGGAAATATTGATATGGCAGTAAAAGGGAATATGCTCTATGCTGATTTTTACACCGACCTGGTTGCTATAGATATTACTAACCCTTTACAAATTAGTGTAACAAAGTTTACAGAAAATGTATTTCCCGAAAGAAGATGGGGCAATGGTTTTTTTCCAACTCTGGATCCTAACACGGTTATTGTGGATTGGGTAAAAAAAGATACAGTTTTATCAATTGATTGTGGTGGCAATAGTGGAATTTTCGGAGGTATGAAAAGAATGGATGTAATGGCTTTTGCACAATCAGGCAGTGGTCAAAGCAATGCCGCAGCATCCCCATTTGGTGTAGGTGGCTCCATGGCAAGATTTACCATTGTAAATAATCATATGTATGCTGTTTCTGAAACTTCCTTGAATGTTGTTTCAATCAGTAATCCGCAGGAGCCGGTTTTTAACAATAGGGTAAATATAGGATGGGGTATTGAAACAATTTATCCTTTTAATAACCGGTTGTTTATTGGTTCTAATACAGGAATGTTTGTATACAGTATTTTAAATCCAACAAACCCGGTGCAGCTAAGTTCATTTTCTCATGCTACCAGTTGCGATCCGGTTATAGCTGATAATAATCATGCTTTTGTTACGCTGCGTTCCGGCACTACATGCTGGGGAGTTAATAATCAGCTGGATGTATTGGATATTACCAATATTACAAATCCTGTTTTGAAAAGAACTTACCAGATGACCAATCCTCATGGGCTATCCAAAGATGGTAATACTTTAATCCTTTGTGATGGAAAAGGTGGGCTTAAATTTTACAATGCAGCAGATGTGTATAATTTGGTTTTACTTAAAACAATTACTGGATTTGAA
Organism: Bacteroidia bacterium Ga0077558; assembly: GCA_001464625.1. GTDB lineage: Bacteria > Bacteroidota > Bacteroidia > Chitinophagales > Chitinophagaceae > JJ008. The sequence continues at coordinate 12,414 of LNFJ01000035.1, forward strand.
GCAGTAGATGTAATTGCTCAAAACGGTTGGGCATTGGTAATGGCAAAAGATGGGATTTATCAGTATGACTACAGTTCATTAGCTGATATTAAATTGTTGAGTAAACTAACAGTTCAATAATTATTTATGCGAAAGATAATTCTGCTATCAGCCATATACTGCCTCAATACTTTTAATAGTGCGGCTCAAGAAAAGAAAAATAAGAAGTACCAGTTTCATTCCATTAATAGTATTGCATTGGTAAATGGGGATAATGGAGCCACTGGTGCATTACAAACAATCAATGGATTTACTAAGGGCTCCTGGTTTGCTGGTTTTGGATTGGGATTGGATTATTACCAATATCGAAGCGTTCCGCTTTTCGCAGATGTGAGGTATGAGTTGGGAAGTAAAAAGAATAAGCCTTTTGTATACGGGAATGCGGGCATCAATATGGAGTGGACACAAGACTATTTTTTTGATGAGCCGTCCATCTGGAATGCTAATAGTAGTAGCCAGTTTAAAAATGGGTTTTACAGTGATGCAGGTATTGGTATAGGCGCAGAATTTAAGAACGGCAATGCTTTTCTACTTTCTTTGGGCATTTCCCGCAAAACATTGAAAGAAATAATTACCTATGAAGATTGGCGAACCGGACAAACTACCGAACAAATAAATAGTTACCGGTTCAACAGGATAATATTTAAAGCAGGATTAAAGTTTTAATGTAAAACGAATTAATCCTGCTTTAAAAACTTCAGGTTTCGTTGTATGCCTTTGAACTTGGTGCGGCGAAGAGGAGATTCTTTAAAAATATTTTTGAACCCCTCTTCTGTCATCACTTCCCATTCTCTTGTTGAAATAGTCAGCACTTCCGGAATAGGAGAAAAATTTATTTCATGATGTGGGTTGCTGAAACGGTTCCAGGGGCAAACATCCTGGCAGGTATCACAACCAAACATCCAGTTGTCAAATTTGCCTTTCATTTCACCGGGTATCAGCATTTCTTTTAATTCAATAGTAAAATAGGAAATGCATTTGCTTCCATCAACTACTTTATCAGGAAGTATTGCATCGGTAGGGCAGGCATCAATACATTTTGTGCAAGTGCCGCAGTAGTCTTTTGTAAGGGGATCGTCGTACAATAACGCTAAATCTGTAATAAGGGTAGCGATAAAATAAAAAGAGCCGCTTTGTTTATTGATAAGATTTCCATTTTTGCCAACCCATCCAAGTCCGCTGCGTACAGCCCAGCTTCTTTCCAATACCGGGGCACTGTCCACAAACCCCCGCCCATTTACAGCCCCAATGTTTTCCTGTATCAATCGAATCAACTCATTTAGTTTTTCCCTGATTACTTCATGGTAATCTTTTCCAAAAGCATATTTGGAGATCCGGGGAGCTTCGTTGCTTTGTTCTTGTTCGGGGTAATAATTTTTTAATAATGTAATAACAGATTTTGCGCCAGGAACTAATTTAGTAGGGTTAATACGCAAGTCAAAATGATTCTCCATGTATTGCATGGTGCCATGCATTCCTTTGTTTAGCCATTTCTCTAGTTTAAAGGCATCCTCAACTAACGGTGCAGCTTTTGCAATGCCACAATAGTCAAATCCTAATAGACCAGCGGATGATTTTATAAAATTAGTATTTTTCTGCAGTGGGCTCAACGGGATAGTTTAATTAGTAGCATTAGAATTGCGTTTAGGCAGGCAAGTTTGGTTTTTTTTATGTAAAATTGAAGTTGAGGATTTAGTTTTTATATCATTTTAATACTGCTATGAAGTGCAAGCTATTTTTTTTTGTGATCATTCAGCTTTTTTTTGTTGCCGCCAGGGCACAAGAAAAGGTAAACACAAAATTTGGGGATGTAAATGAAAAGAGCTTTGCTACTAAAATATACAGCATAGACAGCAGTGCCAATGCAGTAGTAATTACAGATTTCGGTTCCACAAAAATTGAGGGTAATAGTAAGGGCTGGTTTTCATTGATTTTTAAACATTATAAAAGGGTTCATATTTTAAATAAGAATGGATATGATGCAGCCAATGTATCTATTCCACTATATGTTAGCGGCCTTGACGAAGTAAAGTTAAGTAACCTTAAAGCCGTTACCTATAATCTGGAAAATGGAAAAGTTGTGGAAACAAAGCTTGACCAGAAGTTGAATGTTTTTAAGGAACAAATAGATAAGAATTGGGCAATAGTAAAGTTTACTTTTCCGAATGTAAAAGAGGGTGCAATTGTAGAATTTGAATACACTACTATTTCAGATTTTATTAATCATGTGGAACCCTGGGAGTTTCAGGGAGACTATCCGGTTTTGTGGAGTGAGTATAATTTTTCACTCCCCGATTTTCTGGGCTATGTTTTTTTTACACAGGGCTATAAAAAATATCATATAAAAGACAGGAAAACGAAAACAGAATCCTTCAGATTGATTAATTCTAATGGAACAAGTGCTTCAGATTTTTTATCCTTTAGCGTTGGTGTAGCAGATAACAGGTGGGTAATAAAAGATATTCCGGTATTAAAAGAGGAGAATTTCATTACCACACTTAATAATCACACAAATAAGCTGGAGTTTCAATTATCTGAATTAAGAGACCCGCTAACTCCACGGGTTTTTATGGCAAGCTGGCCAAAAGCAGTTGAAGATTTAATGAATGCTGAATTTTTTGGCCAGCAATTAACAAAGGATAACGGATGGTTAAAAGAAGTTTTAAACCCTTTATTAAAGAGTGAGACTAATAAATTGGAAAGACTTAAAAAAATCTATGCATTTGTCAGAGATAATTTTACTTGTGTGAGTCATAGCGGGATTTACCTCAACCAATCTATCAAAAATGTTTTAAAAACAAAAAAGGGGACAGTTTCAGAAATCAATTTATTGTTATGCGCCATGCTCCGATACGAAGAATTTCAGGCCGATCCTGTTTTGCTCAGTACACGGTCTCATGGGGTGGCTTATGCAGATTATCCAATAATGAGCAAGTACAATTATGTAATTGTAAAAACTACAATTGATGGTACCAGTTATTTTTTAGATGCAACTGAACCGAGGCTGGGTTTTGGTTATTTGCCTTTGCGATGTTATAATGGTCATGCCCGGGCTATTAATGCAAGTGCGGATTCGATGGAGCTTGAAAGTAAAATGATTAACGAGCAAAAATTTACCAGTTTATTTGTAATTAATGATAATAAGGGATCTATAGGCGGCCGTATGCAACAAACACCTGGTTATTATGCCTCTCTCGATTTGCGAAACAGGATTAAAGAAAACGGAGTAGAGAAGTTACAAAAAGATATTCAGAAAGCATTTGGGTCTGCTGTTGTTATCAGCAATTTTATTATTGATTCGCTGGATAACTATGAAAGCAAACTCGGCATTACCTATGATTTTGATTTTCCTCCTAATAGTGAAGATATTATTTATCTGAACCCAATGTTCGGTGAAGGATACAGAGATAACCCGTTTAAGTCGGCTCAACGGCTGAACCCTGTAGAAATGCCGTATGCTTTTGATGAAGTGATTAGTGTGCAAATTGAAGTGCCCCAGGGATATGAAGTGGATGAACTCCCCCAATCGTTAGTTGTGAAGCTAAATGAGGAAGGGGATGGTGTTTTTGAATACCGGATTTCACAATCCGGGACAAATATCTCTTTTCGTTCCCGCATAAAAATTTCCCACACTTTCTTTTTGCCCGAAGAATATGATATGCTGCGGGAATTTTTCGGGCATGTTGTTAAAAAGCAATCAGAACATATCGTATTTAAAAAGAAAAAGTAGTGAAGCTAAAAGTGGTTATAGGGTTGGCGTTTTTCCTTTTTAGTATTTCATCAGCTTTAAGTGCCGATGGAGAATATGCTGTTGCTAAAATTAAGCCGGGATTGCTTCCGGATGCACATGTTGTTAAAAGAATGGCGGAAACCAGGTATGAAGTAATCTCCTTTAGCAAAACAAGGTTGTATAATAAGTATGCGATAACTATTATGAACGAAAACGGGGACCGGTTTGCCCGTATGTATGAGTTTTATGATGGGTTACGTTCTGTAAAGTCTATTGAAGGGAAATTGTATGATGCCAATGGAAAGATGATAAAAGCATTAAAAAGTAAAGACATTGAAGACCGGAGTAATGTTAGTGAAATTAGTTTAATGGAGGACAGCCGCATTAAAACACATAATTTTTATTATAAAGTTTATCCGTACACAGTAGAGTATGAAACAGTAGTGGAGTTTAATAATACCTACATGTTTTACCCCTGGTTGCCACAGCCGGAAGAAAACTATGCTGTTGAAAAAAGCTCGATGACAGTAAGCTGCCCATCCTGGTTTACGTTTCAATATAAAATGTTTAATTATAATGGAGCACCTATCGAAACGGAAGTAAAAGGAGAAAAAAAATATACCTGGCAGGTGAGTGATATGCCTTCCATCACAAAGGAATTTGCCAATCCTGATTGGCAGTTTTTAACTACCTGTGTGTATTTTAAACCCGACAAATTTGAAATCGGCGGGTATAAAGGTTCAATGTCGTCATGGAATGAGCTGGGCCTTTTTCAATTGCAATTAAATAAAGGAAGAGATAAATTGCCAGATGCTGTTAAACAGCAGGTCCATCATTTAACGGATGGAGTAAGTGATGCAAAAGAAAAAATTAGAGTGCTTTATGAATACCTGCAAAAAAATACACGGTATATCAGCATTCAATTAGGCATTGGGGGCTATCAGCCTTTTGATGCTGCATATGTAGCAAAAAATGCTTACGGTGATTGCAAGGCATTAAGTAATTATATGTATGCTTTATTAAAAGAAGCAAACATTAATAGTTGTTATGTTGAAATAAAGGCGGGAGACGGAGAGCAATTCTTTATGCCTGATTTTTCCACCGACCAGTTTAATCATATTATTCTATGTGTTCCTCTGGCTACTGATTCTATTTGGCTGGAATGTACAAGTCAAACCCTTCCTGCTGGCTATCTTGCCGGGTTTACTTCAAACAGGTATGCATTGCTGGTAAATGAAACCGGGGGGAATTTAGTTCGTACGCCTAAGTACGGGGTAAAAGAAAATACTCAAATACGAAACATAAAGGCAATATTGGACAAAGAAGGAACGATGCAGATAACAGCATCAACAACGTTTTCGGGACTGCAGCAGGACGATTATCATAGCCTGATCAATAATCTTTCAAAAGATAAAGTAAAGGAATCGTTGCAGGAGCAATTTGATTTTCAAACCTATGATATTTTGCAGTTTGACTACCGGGAAGTAAAGTCAACTTTACCTGTAATAAGGGAGAGACTTGAAATTTCGGTTAGTAATTATGCAACTATTACTGGTAAACGTCTTTTCATTACTCCTAATATTATGACAAGGGCCAATCAAAAGATTGCTATCGAAAAGGAACGTAAATATGATATTGTACTGGGTCTTGAGTATGCTGATACAGACTCTATTGAAATTGAATTGCCCGGCGGCTATGCGCCAGAAGCTATACCGCAGGATATGACAATAAGCAGTAAGTTTGGTAGCTACAGATCGTCGGTTAAATTATTGGGTAATAAATTACTGTGCTATCGCCACTACGAACAGTACAGCGGCCGCTTTCCCGCCAGAGATTATGCAGAGCTGGCTAAATTTTATGAAACTATCTATAATGCAGACAGAAGCAGGGTGGTACTGGTAAAAAGCGAGACAACTCCAAAATGATGTTAACTAATTACAGCTTGAAGCAAACTGCTTATCAATTATTTTTTTTATTTCAATATGAGCACCGGCTCTTTCTTCCCCCAAAAAACTTTTTACAAAAAATAAATAGGCATAGCCACGGCAGTAATCAATCATCGGCCAGGTGCCAAATAAACCGGGGCTGGCTAGTGTATTCGCCTGTCCGTTAGTACCCGGTTCAATTACCCAGCTACCAAGTGCATACATATATCCTTCGGCTGATTTAGGAGCATATCTCACCTGTTCTAAACTGTTTTGCATCTTCCGCATTTCTTCTACCGATTCCTCACTCAAAAACTGAATACCTTTATATTTTCCTTTGTTCAATAGCATGGTCAAAAACTTCATATAGTCATCCGGTGTTGATTGGGCACCGCCGGATGGATTTTGGGCATTGCCATTCAAATCAGTAAAAGTGGTACGGCGCATCTCCAGCGGATTAAACAATTTTGTTTTGATCAATATATCAAACTTCTTTTTTGTTAGTACTTCCACTACACGGCCTGCAATGTTCAAACCGATATTACCATACCAAAAATCATTACCCGGATTGGCCCGTATATCACGGGCGGCAAATGCATTTACTTCTTCTTCCAGCGTATCAAATTTTTTTCGTTGCAATAATTTTTTTAATCCACCACCTTCATCACTGATGCCTGTCATATGACTTAAACATTGGCGAATGGTGATATAGCCTTTAAAGTATTTATCTAATTCAGGAATATAAGTAACTGCCTTATCATCCAGCGATAGTTTTCCTTCGTCCACTAATTTCATTATCAATGCGGCGGTTAACCATTTACTGCAACTGGCAATGGGTGCCTGTGTTTTGGAATTAAACTCACCCATTTCTTTTTTATATACCAGCGAATCATTTTTCCAGATCATGGCTACCACGTTTGTTCCCAACAATTTCTGTTTGGCTACTAACTCTGTGTCTAATTCTCCCCAATTGTATTGGGCCTTCAACGACTGCAATTGTAGCAGAAAACCAGCTACCAACAAGACTTTCAGGCAGATAGAACTAATTTTATATGACATTGTTACGGGATTTGAAGAGATGGATAAGTATTTGCCAAACAAGTTTAAACATAATTAATTAATAAACCACAAAGACACGAAGATTACACACAAAATTCACAAAGATACTCTGAGTCCTCTGTGAAAGCTTTCTGTTCTCTGTGGTAAAATCATAAACGTATGAACTTAGGAAATTTTACTATAAAAGCCGCCGAAGCATTTCAGCAGGCCCAGCAATTAGCATTTAATTCGCAAAGTCCGAATATTGAGACCGAGCATATTTTAAAAGCGTTGCTTGAACAGCAGGATTCGCCGGTGGATTATTTATTGAAAAAAAATAATGTAACCGTTAACCTCGTTGATTCAAAACTGGATGAGTTACTTGGCAAATTACCCAAATCATCTGGAGAAGGCGGACAACAAATTAGCCGGGATGCAAACAGCGTTGTATTAAGAAGTGGTGCTGCATTAAAACAATTCAACGATGAATTTGTAACACCGGAGCATTTGCTATTGGCCATTGTGCAGGGAAAAGATTCCGCTGCAAAATTATTGAAGGATGCAGGCCTTACGGAAAAAGGATTGATAACAGCCATCAAAGAATTGCGAAAAGGGGATACCGTTACTTCACAAACACAGTCACAGGAATATAATGCACTAAATAAGTATGCAAAGAATTTGAACGAACTGGCCCGGCAGGGAAAATTGGATCCGGTGATTGGGCGGGATGAAGAAATAAGAAGAACCTTACATATACTTTCCCGCAGAACAAAGAACAACCCGATACTGGTTGGTGAGCCCGGCGTTGGTAAAACTGCCATTGCCGAAGGCATAGCACACCGTATAGTAAATGGGGATGTGCCGGAGAATTTGAAATCAAAAATTATTTATGCATTGGATATGGGCTTGCTGATAGCCGGTGCAAAATATAAAGGAGAATTTGAAGAACGTTTGAAAGGTGTAGTAAAAGAAGTAGCAGGCAGTGATGGAGAAATTATTTTATTCATTGATGAGATACACACCCTGGTTGGTGCAGGTGGCGGCGAAGGCGCCATGGATGCAGCCAATATTCTGAAACCTGCACTGGCCAAAGGTGATTTGAGAGCTGTTGGTGCAACAACCTTAAATGAATACCAGAAATTTTTTGAGAAGGACAAAGCATTAGAACGTCGTTTCCAAAAAGTAATTATTGATGAACCGAATATTGAAGATGCCATTTCGATTTTGCGTGGATTGAAGGACCGTTACGAAACGCATCACCATGTAAGAATAAAGGATGAAGCCATCATAGCGGCAGTTGAATTAAGCAGCCGTTACATTACCGATCGTTTTTTGCCGGATAAAGCAATTGATCTGATCGACGAAAGTGCAGCAAAACTTCGGTTGGAAATGAACTCTATGCCCGAAGAGCTGGATACATTGGAAAGACAGATACGCCAATTGGAAATTGAACGGGAAGCTATTAAAAGAGAAAATGATGAAACGAAGCTGCGTACGTTGAATACCGAAATTGCTAACCTCTCCGTAGAAAGAGATACCTATAAAGCCAAATGGAAACAAGAGAAAGAAGTAGTAGAAAAAGTGCAGGCGGCTAAAGAACAGGTAGAACAATTAAAGCAAGATGCAGAAAGAGCAGAACGGGAAGGTGATTATGGAAAAGTGGCAGAGATACGGTATGGAAAAGTGCAGGAGCAAGAAAAGCTGATCGTTACATTGACCGAGCAGCTTGCAGCGAACAGCGAGAAGCGTCTCTTAAAAGAAGAAGTAGATGCAGAAGATATTGCAGAAAGTGTTGCTAAGTCAACCGGCATACCCGTAACAAAGATGTTGCAAAGTGATAAAGAAAAATTATTGCACCTCGAAGATCATTTGCATGAAAGAGTAGTGGGACAGGAAGAAGCGATTACTGCTGTGGCTGATGCCATACGTAGAAGCCGTGCAGGTTTGCAAGATCCGAAGAAGCCGATCGGTTCATTTATTTTCTTAGGAACTACTGGTGTTGGTAAAACAGAATTGGCGAAAGCCCTTGCCGCCTATTTGTTTGATGATGAAAGTATGATGACGAGGATCGACATGAGTGAGTACCAGGAAAAACATACCGTATCAAGATTGGTAGGGGCGCCTCCGGGCTATGTGGGGTATGATGAAGGGGGACAGTTAACAGAATCCGTTAGAAGAAAACCCTACAGTGTGGTATTGCTTGATGAAATTGAAAAAGCTCATCCGGATGTATGGAATGTATTGCTGCAGGTATTGGATGATGGCCGCTTAACGGATAATAAAGGGCGGGTGGTGAATTTTAAGAACACTATCATCATCATGACGAGCAATATTGGTAGTCACCTGATACAGGATGCATTTGAAGATGTGAAAGAAGATAATGTAGAAGAGGTGACCGATAAAGCAAAGGTGGAAGTGATGAATCTTTTGCGGCAGACCATACGACCCGAGTTTCTCAATAGGGTGGATGAGATCATTATGTTCCGTCCGCTGATGATGAAAGAGATAAGAGGCATTGTAAAAATTCAGTTGGATAAATTAGTGGAACTGGTAAAAGACAGCGGTATTGATTTACAATTCAGTGATTATGCCTTAGAGTTTCTATCCGAGCAGGGCTTTGATCCGCAACTGGGTGCAAGACCACTAAAGCGATTGATACAAAAGGAAATTGTAAACCAGTTGAGCAAACGAATATTGGCGGGTGATGTAGATAAGAGCCAGCCGGTGCTGGTGGATGTTTTTGACAACACAGTTGTATTTCGCAACGAAAGTCTTGAAAAGGTAAAATAAAAAGGTGGTGCCTGCCTGCCGGTAGGCAGGTTTAGAAATGAGGCGGCGGAGAAAGTGAAGTAAAAAGTAAAAGCCCTGACGATAGTTGGGGCTTTTAAGTTATAAAATTTTACCTTAGATAAATTGAATTATTATATGTGGGTATCAAGACTTCAAATAACTAATTTTAAAGGATTTGTCAACTCTGGATATATTGATTTGTCACAGTCAATAAATGTTTTAGTTGGTGCTAATAATGCTGGAAAATCAACGATACTTCAGGCTGTCCACTTTTTGCAAGGAAATTTTCTGAGCTTAAGTGATATACGTAAAGGGCAGGGTAGTGCAACAGTGAATTTAAATCTGGAAGGGAACGATTTGGAGAGATTTCATCTAAGAAATGTTGGAGTGGCTTTTTCTAACGGTATCGGCGATTTAAATAGATGGTTAAGGATTGAAATGAATGCTGCTGGAAATATTAGTAAGAAATTTATAAGAAATGACAATCATCCAATTTCCTTTAATGAATTTCTTCCAGTAGAGCCGGGCAACCTCATTTACCCATATCTTTCAAAGCGTAAGGTTGCTTCATATAATCAATCTATAAATTCTACTATTGTAAATACTGTAAATGGAACTTTAGAAAATTTATCTGCCAAAGTTGATCGATTAAATAATCCTGAACTCCCTGCTAATAAGGATTATGCCGAATATTGTAATAAAATATTCGGATATATAGTTTCTGCTTCACATTCAGAAGGGGGTAAGAAAGCTGGTTTAACAGTTGATAATTTTACTCATATCCCACTAGAATCTATGGGAGAAGGTGTACCCAATATGCTAGGTCTTATTTGTGACTTATGTTTAGCTGACAATCAAATATTTTTAATCGAAGAGATTGAAAATGATATTCATCCACAGGCTTTGAAGGAACTCTTAAATTTAATTCTTGAAAAGTCAGAAACTAATCAATTCATTATATCTACACATTCAAATATTGTTACAAAAATATTGGGGTCGGCTAATGGGGCTAAAATATTTAATGTAACGATGAGCTTTGCTGAAGGAGAAAAAAAGCTTCCCTTTTCAAAAGTTTCGCTTGTTGGTGACGATCCAGAGAGCCGACGATTAGTTTTAGAGGAATTGGGCTATGAATTTAATGATTATGAGTTGTGGTCAGCATGGCTTTTCTTTGAGGAATCATCAGCGGAAATTCTTATCAGAGATTATTTTATTCGTTGGTTTGTTCCAGAATTAGCTAATAAACTACGGACATTTTCTTCTAGAACTGCGTCGGAAGTAGAGCCAAAATTTGAAGATTTTAATCGATTATTTGTTTATCTACATCTTACTAAGGTTTATAGGAATTGTGCTTGGGTTGTAATTGACGAAGGGAAAGAAGAGGCAGGGATAATAAATAAAATGAAGGAATACTATGTTAAAGATGGATGGAATGAAAATAATTTTAGGCAGCTCTCAAAACATGATTTTGAAGAATATTATCCTGCAGAGTTTAAAGATAAATTTGCTGTCATCATGGCTGAAGAAAAGGATAAACGAAGAAATTTAAAAAAGGCGTTATTAGATGAAGTTATTGACTGGATAAAAAAGGATGAGGACCAAGCAAAGAAAAAATTCTCAGAAAGTGCAAAGGAAATAATCGAACTTTTAAAAGAAATAAGTAGTAGTCTAAAGTAATTTCAGCTATCCGAAAGCTGTGAAGTTCATGCCAGAACGCTTTGCGAAACTCAGCTGTTAGAAAGCTGCGAAGTTTATACCGGAACGCCAATTCATATTTCAGAATTACATATCAGGAGGGAGTATAAAACATTGTTTTCTCAAGTTGCTCTATTTTTTTGCCCTTTTCTTTATCCTCTTTATATTTCTCAAGCCCCCGCTTTATAATGTCCTGCATTTCTGCTTCTTCCCGGCTTAGCTCTTCAGAAGAAAAAGATTCCTGCGACTTTTTGCCCATAAGCTTTAAAATTTTCCCCATCCTTTTCTCATTGTCCGGGGTAACGGGGTATAGTTGTACGGCGGCTTTAAGCCCTCCCATTTGTGGTTGTACTTCTACAAAATAAATTTTGCCGGCTTCCAGTTCTGCTTCTATATAGTCCCTGTTTTCTGATCTTGCCCAAAATAAATGTGGCCCTGGCTGGCATTCATACCGAACATAATTTGTGCCATTGCATTTAGCTATCAGGCGGGTACTATCGAAGTAACTGAAATTAATGGCAAAGCCAAGTGATGATATCCTTACAAAATACACCACAGCTTTATCGGCTGGTGCTGGTGGTACTTGTTGGGCATGTAATATGGTGATGGCAGCAATACAGGCTAACAGCAAAAGACTGACCTTTTTCATTTATTTTCTTTTTGGAATGTAAAATAACTAAATAATCATTTCTGCGAAACTGGAAGTTTCGAAGTTGTATTGTATCGCTCAGCTATTCGAGAAACAAACTGAACTATAATCTCCAGCCAACAGAAATACCCGGATACAATAGTAAGTTATTGTATTTGGAGAAAACCGGAGTATAATTCACTCTCCACATTAAACCATATTTTGTATGATGACGATACCCAACGGATGGAATTAAAACCGGTGTATATGGGTTATATTCATAGTTATTTATTTTAGAACCCATGTATTCTCTGTCAGCGAAACTAATTCCTAAGCCAGTTTCTAAGAAGGATTTATCATTGTGCAGTTTAATTAAATATTTAGCACCAGATACTATGGAAGGCTTGTTACCTGAAAGAGGGCTTATGCCAACAAATAAACCAAGTCCGGGCTTGGTACCTATTTGTCGTTCATAATTAACAGACAAAATACCAAGGCCATTACCGCCTATTTCGCCGTATAGCGTAGTTTTTTTAAATGGTTGTTGTGCTGCTAATTGAGTAGTAATTGAAATGGCAAGAGCAAAAAGTAATTGCTTTCTCATAACAGGTAGTTTAAAAAAATGGGAGTAGGTAATTGTAACGAACTGGGCTTGTGGTTTATTGCTTTTTAGTTTTGGTTAGTGTAAAATATAAAACGTCGCCAAACGTTTCTTATCTGATACAGAAATAAAAATTTAATCTTGACTCAACTAAACCTTTTTCCTGGTTATCCGTCCAACCGAAAATTCGAAACCGACAAGTATGAAAAACCTGCAAAAACTTCTCCTCCTAACATTGCCTTTTTTCGCAGCCTGTACAAAAGATAATGGTGGCGGCAACACTCCTCCGCCTCCCGAAACAATGTACTATCCACCCACAACGGGCACCACCTGGGAAACTACCACCATCGCCAGCCTCGGCTGGAAACAAAGCGGTGTACAGCCTTTAAAGGATTACCTGCAACTAAAGAACTCCAAGTCATTTATGATACTGGTAAATGGCCGTATTGTGATGGAAGAATATTTTGATGGTCATACTTCCACTACTACCTGGCCATGGAATAGTGCCGGCAAAACATTGGCAACAGCCACTACCGGCATTGCGCAGCAGGAAGGATTGGTAAATATCAATTCAAGTGTATCAACCTATTTAGGTGCGGGGTGGACCAGTGCCCCAATTGCTAAAGAAAACCTCATCACCTCCCGGCATTTATTAACCATGAGTTCCGGGCTCAATGATGCAAGTAATTTAGTGACCACTGCCAACCTTACTTACCTGGCTGATGCAGGTACCCGTTGGAGTTACCACAATGTGTTTCAAAAGTTGATGGATGTGGTGGCAGCAGCCAGCGGACAGACTTTTGAAACGTATTTCAATGCCAAACTAAAAAACAAGTTAGGCATGGATGGCTTTTGGAACAATGGTATCATCTTTAAAATATACAACAGCAATACCCGCAGCATGGCCCGTTTTGGTATACTGGCCCTCAACAAAGGGAAATGGGAAAACGAACAGGTGCTGAATGAAACATTTTTCAACGAAAGCATCAATACATCACAAAGTATAAATCCTTCTTACGGTTATCTCTGGTGGTTAAATGGTAAAGGCAGTTATATGTTGCCCGGTAGTCAAACAGTTTTTCCCGGCAACCTTGTGCCGAATGCACCTGCTGATATGTATGCTGCTATGGGTGCCGAAGATCAACGCATTTATGTAGTACCCAGTAAAAAAATGGTAGTGATAAGAATGGGCAATGCCTCTGATCCGGCAAATCCAAATTTTGCTTTATCGGGTTTTGATAATGAGTTATGGCAAAAAATTAATGCGGTGATTAACTAATGCCGGATATAGTTTGGGATTTAAGAACTTTCTTACTCTGGAGTTGAATTGCTAACCAACTCAAACTTCCTTTTTTGTTCTTATTTTTATAACATGGCTACGCCAAAGAAATTCCGGATGGATAAAACGGCATTCAAAATTCAAACTTTTGAAGAAGCGGATGATCACTATGGCCCTTGGGAAAATAAATCAACTGGAGAAAGATTAGATGCAGCTTGTTATCTTATTTGTATGGCGTTCAAAGTAAAGCCTTCTACTAAGCTCGACAGAACCGTATTTTCAAAACGTAAGCATGGCTGATTATTTCAACGAGGATTTTAAAGACTTTATAAGAGCATTAAATAATCAACAAGTTGATTACATTCTTGTTGGAGGCATGGCTGTGATTCTTCACGGTTATGTACGTACTACCGGTGATATGGATATATGGGTAAATAGAACGAAAGAAAATTATCAGCTAATTGTAAAAGCTTTTCGTCAATTTGGAATGCCTGTTTTTGATATGACAGAAGAAAGGTTTCTTAGTCAAGATTTCGATGTGTGGATGTTTGGTGTTGAACCAGTTAAAATAGAACTGATGACAGCTGTAAAAGGATTGGAGTTTGAAGAGGCGTATAAAGCGTCGCAATTACACGATGAAGATGGTATGCCTGTTCGTTATCTTCATATCAATAGCCTCATAGAAGCTAAAAAAGCTGCAGGCCGATACAAAGACCTCGATGACATCAACCAACTTCAAAAGAGAAAAAAGAAATAGCCTTTTCTCATCTGTTTACCACCTCAGCTTGTGTTATTGCAGTATCTGCTAATAGCTCTTTTTGCTTCTCCATAAAACTCGCCACCGCTTTTATATGCGCCTGTGTTTCTGTTTTTGTTAAAGTAGTAAGACTTCCTTTCCCTTCAAAATAATAATGCATGGCAATAAATTTCTTTACATGCTTTCGGGTTTCTTCGGGTAAAAAATTTTGCAATACCCAAAAATTTCGAGTGCCCGATTTTTTTATGGCTGATAATACACGACCCGGTCCGCTATTGTAAGCAGCTAGCGTCAACAACCAATCATCAAACATATTGTGTAAGTAAATAAGACACTTAGCAGCAGCCACTGTGCTTTTATAACAATGTTTTCTTTCATCTACTTTTCCTTTCACTATTAATCCAAACTGTCGGGCAGGTACAGGCATTATTTGCCAGAGTCCGGCTGCACCTGCTGGGGAACTTATATTGTTATTCAACTTAGATTCAATAACAGCGAGGTATTTTAATTCTATTGGCAGATCAAATTTTGTAAATACCGAATCGATTATATCAAAGTAAGGATCACTCTTCGCTTTTATTTTCTCGAGGAAAAAACTTTCCTGTTTCAGATAGTGCAGTACAAAATCTCGGACATGTTTGTTTAATTCTATCTTTGGAGCTACTGATAATTGCGAGTCAGTAAGTGCTGGCAGACATGTACACAAGCCAGTAGAATCAAAGGAATGACCTGGTACAGTTGCTTCTTGCTGCAACGTAGTATCGCAGTTGATAGATGTGTCGAATCGTTCTGATACTGTTTTGCCACCCGAAGTAGCAGCCATACATAAAAAGCTAAAAGCAATTAGAAATGCTTTGCTGAGTTTTCTTTTTAACATTGTTTTCATTTTAAGTGAAACAATGCCGACCCTGAGGGCTTGGATTTATTAGCAGATCATTGCATAGGACTATTGGAAAAATACAGCGAATGTTCCGGGGACGACAGGTACTGGTTTTTCAAAAAAAATACGGAACGCTGTAAGAATTATTTGTAATTGACAGCGCAAAAGTAGCCTGCAATAACCCGGCATTATAGTGTTTGGGATGGTAGTTATCCACTGACAGGTTAACTACATGAGTATCATTGATGGTAATGTACGATACTGAAAAAACGTCACGGTAGATGTACGATGGCTCGTATTTCTACATCAACCATTTATGTGTTAGCAAAAAATAAAGTGTATAACTAACGGATTATAACCATAGTATCCCCTTTGATTTCTTCTTGTATAAATAACGTATCTTCACCATACTTGCATGGAATCAAAGCAGCTTTCCACTTCAATGCTTTGTCATCCAATTTTGAAACTTAATTAATCACATAAATAGTACAGCATGGGAGAAACCTGGAACAAAAAAGAAAGACAAAAAAAGAAAGACAAAGAAAAGAAAGACAAAGCTGAAAAAATGAGAGAGCGGAAAGAGAATCCGGGTAAAACAGGTCTGGATGATATGATGGCTTATGTAGATGAAAACGGCAATATTTCAGCCACCCCTCCCGATCCTAAAAAGAGAAAAGAAATCAAATTAGAAGATATTGAAATTGGCGTACCTGAATATGTACATTCAGAAGAAGACCAGTTTCGCACCGGAAAAATCACCTTCTTCAACCACGAGAAAGGTTTTGGTTTTATTAAAGACCTGGTATCGCAAGAAAGTATTTTTGTTCATATCAATAACCTTCCTGGTCCTGTTAACGAAAATGATAAAGTAATCTTTGAAGTAGAGAAAGGTCCCCGTGGCTTATCTGCTGTTAATGTCAAAATGGGGGAATAAAAAATTTCCTTCCCTTTTTACAAACTTCAAACAAGCATCCCAATTTTGTTACCAGCCGCAGTTTTGCAGCTGGTTGTTTTTTTATAAGAGGATTTCGTAAACTATCTTATCCTGTATATAAACTTTATGTATAGTGAAACTACAGGCATAAAAAAATGCAGGATTCATTCCTGCATTTTCTAGTTGTACTTACTACCAAAAAGGCTGGCAGTTTTGTAAATGTTTATTTTACTTCGATAATAGCCAGGTCCTGTACAAAGCGGCTATTCTGGCTTACTTCATAGGCTACTGATTGCTTTGTTTTTTTACAATAAACTTCAAAGCGAAGTGTATTGTCACCAATTTCGTCAATATTCAAAAGGAACTTCTTAGAAAAGTTCTCACTCTTAATATTTTCCCTGTATAAAGAATTTCCAGCTTCGTCCAGGATAAGAATTGTAAACTCATCTTGTGCGGTGCTTCCCGTTACTGTAAGTTGAAATACTGGTTGGTTTTTAATATTGCCAACAAATACTAACTCAGCAGGTACTACGGGTTTTTTTTCAATGGCCATTGCTGCTGGCGCAAGAGCTACTGTGAATACGGTTAAAAATGCAATGGCGATAATACGGTTGTTGTTGAAGATCTTTTTCATAATTAAAGTTTTATAAGGTTAATAAATAAAGTCCACGAAAAATTTGATGGAGGCAATCGAAATGAGGCATCAGGCAGGCAAAAGGGCAAGTGTAGTTAAGGTTTCGGTGTACTGCCAGTAAGCAGCGTTCCCGGCTAAAAGCAATTTGAAATTGCTTTGATGATGTAAAAGTAATGGCGGGAGATCCGGCTTCCAAACCAACATATTGCTCTAAT
This sequence comes from Bacteroidia bacterium Ga0077558, assembly GCA_001464625.1. Classification (GTDB taxonomy): domain Bacteria; phylum Bacteroidota; class Bacteroidia; order Chitinophagales; family Chitinophagaceae; genus JJ008. The sequence goes on from LNFJ01000035.1 coordinate 29,559, forward strand.
CAGCATAGCCAAGCTTTCTAATTAAAGTTCAATTCATTTGTAATCAAATGGTTGTACGCATTGAATCAAGGTATGGCCAAAGCATTTTTCGTATTCATTTTCTGTTTTTCAGCATAAAACCAATTTAAATATGGCCACATTTCGGCCGGGCCATTTTTACCAAGTTATAAAATGTATATTTTTTTCATCTAACTGACTGATTTTCATTAGTGGAGTTTACGTGTTAGGAAAATAGGTATAACTGGATTTGGCAGGGTACAAAAATATATTACCTTCAGCCGATTCAGGATTGTGCCGGATTGGCATAACTGACTTTCGCTCAACCATGTGGCGGGAATTTTGTTAATAGATTATACTGTTCAGAACCAGCAAAGGGGATGATCTAAAAAAAGGAGTTTAAAATGGCATTTAAAAAAGATGATGTAATTATTATTGAACCTAAAGAAATGTTTGTGGGCAAAAAAGACGCTCCGGTTACTTTAGTAGAATTTGGTGAATATGAAAGTGAGGAGTGTGCTAAAGCAAATGAAATTGTAAAGCAATTATTGGAAGAATATGATGGGAAGATGCGGTTTCAATTTCGCCACTTTCCACTTACACTAATTCATCAGCGTAGTTTGAAGGCCAGTGAGTCTGCTGTTGCTGCAGGACAAGAAGGAAAGTTCTGGGAAATGCATAATGTATTATTCAGCAACCGTCGTAACCTTGGCACTACCAGTTTAAAACTACACTCAAAAGAAGCCGGAATTAAGAATAAAAAATTCCTGGATGATTTAGTGAATGGTGTGTATGGATGGCAGGTGCAGGATGATTTGAAAGAAGGAATTAACAGGGGCGTAAAAGATTTACCTACCTTCTTTGTTAATGATGTATTGGTTACTGGTAAACCAACCTTTGCAAATTTGAGTGCTGCTATTGAAGCGGCATTAAAGAAAACAAAGAAGAAGCCTTCAACAACTAAGCAAAGAGCTTAATAAAATAGTAGTTATAAATAAAAAATCCTGTTTCAATTAAGAAGCAGGATTTTTTTTATTGTGCAATTGTATTGTTATTCTGATTCAGAAGAAGCTTCTTCCTCAGCAGTAGCATCAGTAGTTGATTCTACAGCCGGGCTAATGTTCTTAAGAGATAATTGGAAAGAGCCGTTCAAAGCAAAATCATAATCGAACTGACGTACCAGTTGGCGGGTCATTTCATCTTCCTGCAATATAGTAGCTAGTTCTCTTGCCACCGGCGGTGGGCTGGTAACATTTTGTATACGGCCTTTGTGTAAATTTACATTGAAAGTAAATTTAGCTTTACGTCCTCCCGCAGCTCTCTCAAAATCAGTCTTGTTCATGTCCATGGTCTGAACATCACCGGAGGCTGCCCGCTTCATTAATATCTTGATAATCGGTAAGTATTTGTTCCAAACCTGGGAAAACATAACCGTGTAAATTTTGAAGATTATAAAATTACTGATTTAACAGTATAATTCAATGGGAAAGGGCTTATTGCTCAGAAAACCGGGTAAATTCCATTCCATTAAATATTTTAGCCAGGCTAATGTCCTTTGTTTTTTCCCATTGTGGAAGATTTGCATGGGTAACAATTCTCCAAAAGTTCTTCGACCTTAACTCTTCGTAATCATTCCCTTTTACAAACAGGCCAGTAATGGTACTGCGTGTTTTAAAATGAATATTTACAGCATTAGCTGCATGATTCTTTGTTTCAAGGTATTTTGTTACTGCTTCGTTTGTCATGTTTCAATTATTTAGGAGTAAGAAAAAAGGAGGGCTGAAATCCTGCCCTCCCTTGTACGTTTTATCTATAAATTAGATAGATGCGATTACCAACGGTTGTTAGAGTTAGAATAAGCAGGCTTGCCTGGTCTTTCTGTTCTTTCTTCTCTTGGTTTAGCAACACTTACTTTAATAGAGCGGCCATCAACTGTAGCGCCATCTAATTCAGCAATTGCTTTGTTTGCAGCTTCGTCATCACTCATTTCCACAAAACCAAAGCCTTTGCTACGGTTTGTGTATTTGTCCATAATAACTTTAGCTGAAGAAACTTCTCCATACTCAGCGAAATAACTTTTCAAGTCTTCATCCACTACGGCGAAGCTTAAATTTGAAACATAAATGTTCATGTAAAAAAATTAACTTTAAATAAATGCTTGAGAATAACGCAAGGGGTAAAGAAGACTAACTATTAGCAGAAATGCGTAGAAAAAATCGTTCAGTTACAAAATGCTGTTTGCTCAAATTAACCCTGCGAAGATAAGGATAAAATGCCAGTTTATTGCTTTTTATTATGATAATAAAAGCTAAGCGATACTCACTTAATATTTTCCACAAGGATGCGACGAACACAATCGATATACCCGCTGGTTATTAGGGGTGTTGATAAACCACTTTTTATTTACTTAAGGGCAGTAATTATCAGTTTGTTGCAGGTGGTTCAACATTAAACATATTATTGTTGTCTTCTTTTTTACGAATGCCAAAATTATAGCGAAGGTTAATGCCAAAACGTCTCGTATCGGCTCTGCGTAAACCGCTGGCACTTACTGATCCCTGGTTAAGCGTAAAGTTGTTTTTGTTGGTATAGAACATATCGTTGAGGCTAATAGTAGCAACTAACTTTTCTTTAAAAAAACGTCTGTTGATACTGGTGCTTAAAGAACCAAATGGACTCAGTTCATAAAATTGTTGTTGCCCCTTCAAACGCCAAAAACCATTGAGTGTAATAACCGATTTTTTATCCAGCTTAAATGTTTGGTAGGTAAAAAATGTCCACGTACCTCTTTTAAACGACAGTGGTTTGTTTTCATATAAACCCTGGTAAAAATTATGATTGTATTGTGCGCCGGCTACCAGGAAGTAACGGCCCCCTGGCGGTAATGCACCTAATCCACGAAAATAAAATTCTTTGTTCTTACCAAGATTATCATAGGTACGAATTGCTTGTGTCTGACTGGTATCTGACTGATAAACCACATTGGTGAAAATATCTTTGGTATCGTTGATGCCAACTGCCAAGATTGGTCTTTCATCCACACTAATATTTGCCTCATAGTTGTTATTAAATTGCGGACGAAGACCAGTGTTGCCTGTTTCCGTTAAAAATTCATCCACATACCGGCTAAAAGGATTTAACTGCTCATAATTTGGCCGGTTGGTGGTGCGACGATATACCAGATATGCCCGAAGGTCGTATCCGGCAATTTTCATCAGCTTTTTACTCAGGTAGATGTATGGAAACAGATCGGTTCGTTGTATTGAAAATGAAGTGTCTCCGGGAATTGTTTGTTGCCCATTAATATTTGTATTCTCAATCCGGGTTCCAAATTTGGCAATAAAATCTTTACCCAATGTTTTAGCCCCCTGGAGGTATAGGGAGTTGATGTTTTGGTTATAATCGAAGGTATTGGTACGACTTATATCTTTCGTTCTAACACCATTAACCTCCCGAAAATAATTCGTTACATTTTTAACTGCATGAATAGTCGATTGTACACCAGTTTCAAACGTAAACCTGTTTTTCATTTTTAATAGCAGGTCAGACCTGCCTGTAAAATGATTGCGTTTATTATCGACAGTTCCATCACCCGCAAAGAAGCTAACGAATGGGGAATAATAATTTGCTGAAAAATTCTGATCTGATTGATTACTGGTTCGTGTAAAGAAAAAATCGTTGGTCCATTCCGAGCCAAGAGAATCTATTTTATAATTTGTTTCAAAACCACTGCCTAGTGATAAATTATAGCCATCATTATTTACAGCATTAATACTGTTGCTTATTATTTGTGAAGTACTGATCTTTTCAATGCTGTTATCATTTTGAGAAGGATTATCAAAATTGTTATAATTCAGACTGCCATCATAAGTAAGCCCCCATTTCTTCCCAAGTTCCCATGTTATTCCGAAAGCAGTGTAAACAGTACTGCCGGGATATTTTGTAAAAGATTCCTGACTAAGGACTGAATCCGGATTAAAAATTCTATTGGTTATAATTTTTTCATAACTGTTTCTCCGGCCATAATTAAAATTGAGATAAGATGTTTTATTTCCGGAATTATTAGTGAGGTTAAAACCAATGAACTGGTTGCCGTACACACCCTGCTGAATGCCGCTGTTAATGCTGCCCGTCATTCCTATTTTTACTCCCTTTTTTAAAACCACATTTACTATACCACCCCCAGATGATGCATCATATTTGGCGGAAGGTGTTTTTATTATTTCAATTCTTAAAATTGAATTGGGGGGTAAATTCTTAAGCATTGTTGCAACATCAGCAGCACTCATTTTCATATCCCGTCCATTGATTTGAATTGCAGCAGGGCTCATGCTGCTGATATAAACATTCCCATCCTGGTCAACAAACAAACCTGGTGTTTTTTCTATTACTTCGTAACCGCTTGTAGAGGCATCAGCAAGATTTGCGGGATCAACGATCAACTTATCATCTTCCTGCCTCATGAGTGGTTTTTGAGAAGTGATAACCACTTCGCCTAACGTTTTTCCGGCTGGTTCCGGTGTAAAGATGAAACTGGATTGATTGCCGCTAATAGTAATTCTTTTTTCGAGTGGCTGATAGTTAATGGACGAAATATAAACGATGTATTGCCCATTTCTTTGCAAATTGAAAGAAGCGATGCCGCTGCTATCTGCCACTTTCGTTATTATTTGTGTGCTGTCGGTTCTACTACTTACTGTAATGGAGGCAAATGCTATCGCTTCCTTTTTTTGTGTCACCACTTTTATAGTAACGGAAATTTCTTGTGCTTGTATGATAAGGGTAACAAATAAAAAAAATTTTACAAGTATGATGCTTTTAATTTTCCTCATTCTGTGCCGTGTTTTTGCTTTTTATATCCTGTCGTGTAGAAAACCTTCCACAATATCGGGGCTAATAAGCGGTGAAAATATCTAATCTTATCCTAACAGCATAATGGCCTGATAGTTGGCAATCATAAAGAAAATTTAAATTATGAAGAAAGCATTTGCAATTTTATCTGCCGCAGCAGTAATAACCACAATAAGTAGCTGTACAAGCGATAAAGACCGTTACATCAACCTATCTACCGGCAAAGCCATAGAAGTTGAAAAGGATAATGTAACCGGTGCCATGGTTGATAAAACTACAAAAGAGCCTGTTTACATTTATGTTGATACAAGGAGTAACGACACTATTTATGGAAAGACCGGTGAAGTAATTAACGGCCATGTAGTGATGGGTAGCGATAAGCAATATGTGTATGATAACGACATAAAAGTAGATGTGGATGCCAATAGTGTAGAATATAAAGATGGCGATCAGAAAGTGGAGATAGAAAAAGATGGTGACATTAAAATAAAAACTGGTGATAAAAAGGTTAAGATAGATGGTAAGACAGGCGAAAGAAAAGAAAAAAATGACTAATTTGTTTTTTCATGGAGTAATAAAAGCCAACAAGGCCGCTAAGTAATTAGCGGCTTTGCTTTTTAGCAAAGCGTAGGTTGCTTATTTCAGTTTATTGGCATGTTGTGTTTTAGCTTCGTCTACTGAATGAGTTTGATGTATATCCTTTTCTTTTTTGGATAACTCTGATAGTTTGATATAAAATTTTTTTAAGGTCTCTAATTCTGCTGCCGACAAATCCTCCACATCAATGAGCCTGTTACTGGCATTTTTCGAAGCTGCGATCAATTCGTTCAACTTTAATTGTATGGCTGTAGTGTCTTTATTTTGCGATTGCTGAATTACAAATACCATTAAAAAAGTAATGATCGTAGTGCTGGTATTAATTACTAACTGCCAGGTATCAGAATATTTAAAAATAGGACCTATTACCGCCCATCCCACTATTACCAATATAGCGAGTATAAAAGCAATTGGTTTGCCCGTTGCTTTGGTAACTTTTGAAGAAAAGCGTTCAAATGCGGGGGTGCTATTTTTCTGTTCCATATAAATAATCTTTATCGTTTTTGTTTGTCTGTGTATCAATTCCGAATTTAGTGATTCTATAGCAGCTATGGTTACGTTTACAGCTACAATACACAAATTTGAAAAGCAGGGAGAAAAAACCGGCTGGACTTATTTTGAAGTTCCGGCTGACCTTGCACAAGTATTAAAACCCGGCAATCGTAAAGAGTTCAAAGTAAAAGGAAAACTGGATGCACATCCAGTTAAGCGGATATCATTACTGCCTATGGGCGGCGGGCTATTTATTTTTGTTTTAAATGCAGCACTCCGAAAAGCTATTGGCAAAAAGCATGGTGCAATGGTAAAAGTGCAACTGACAGAAGATAAAAGTGAGTTTGTTTTCAATAAAGATTTTATGGACTGCCTGGATGATGAACCGACTGCAATAGAATTCTTCCAAAGTCTTACAGGTTCTCACCAACGATATTTCAGCAAATGGATCGATGAGGCCAAAACAGAGCCCACTAAAATAAAACGAATTGCCATGGCTGTAAATGCATTGGCAAAAAAATGGGGCTACCCTGAAATGATCAGGGCATCGCAAGGGAAAAAATAATTACTTAAAGGGATTTGAATATTTTGTATCCGTTAGCACTGTTAAATCTGTAAGTGTTTTAAGAAAAGCTACTAAGGCCGCTTTGTCTTGTACAGAAAGATTCAATAATCTTGGTGGCCCATTCGGCAACCGGAGTTGTGGTGATAGATTAGGATGATTCCGAACACCTGAACTATAATGCTCCACTACTTGCTCCAATGTAGTAAAGCGGCCATCATGCATATAGGGTGCGGTCAATTCTACATTACGAAGTGTGGTTACTTTAAACAATCCATCATTACCTGCATTGCTTGTTACGGCACCAAAGCCTCTGTCGGTAGTAACCATATCAAGCCCATTATTTCTTTCTTGTGGCGCAGTAAAAGTTTCTGAACCATGACAAGCAGCACAAGCATTTGCCGGATTCAAAAAAATTTCTTTACCTCTATTTTCCTGCGCTGTAAAATTGGGAAAGGGTGCATTAGGTGGAGGTGCAGGTACTGCCGGAAAAGTTTGTCGTCCTGCATCATATTTTGACTGAAAAGAAATGATGGAACGTATGAACTGTGAAAGGGCTAAGGCAATTCGGTTGCTCGTTATATTATTATCACCAAAGGCTCTGTTGAATAATATTGGATAGTAAGCAAGTCCCCTAAGTTTTGTTTCCAGTTGTGGCAATGTCGTTCCCATTTCTACCATGTCTTGTACAGGTATCAGCACCTGGTTTTCTAAGGTAGCTGCCCGCTGATCCCAAAAAAATCTGCCATTCGGATAATATTTTGCATCAATCAGCGACATGGAGTTTCTTCCCGTTAACCCACCATTAAATCCTACACTTAAAGTAGCAGGGTCCGAAAACGAATTGGCCTGATTGTGACATGAGGCGCAGGAAATAGTATTGTTGATGGAAAGATTTTTATCATAGAACAACACTCTTCCTAAAGTAGCTCCATCATTAGTAATAGGATTACCGGCCGGTGTATTTATTTGCGCCACAATATTTGGAGCAGTTAAATAAGCCGGCTGAACAATATTGGCATAGTTAAACGTGGGTGTTGGAAGGTTCAGTACTTCGGCTACCGGGTCTATTGCGGGGTTTACTGTATCATTAGTTTTATTGCAGGCAATAATAACTGTAGCAGCAATGCAAATAGATGTTATAAATAGTTTGGGATGATTGGCAAACATGGTGGCTTGGTTTCGGGCATCTGACTGGCAGATGCCCGAAGGGTTTAAGATACTGCGAAAAATAGCTTATTCAAAGCCGCTGGCGGAAATTATTCCCTTTATTTGCAGTATGATTTCATCTATCCATGATTTTAAAAACCCTTTCTTTATCGGCGTAGCCGGTGTGGGAATGAGTGCTATAGCTCAATACTTAAAAGGTATCGGTAAAAATGTTTCTGGCAGCGACCGTTTTTTTGCTCCCGGAGAATTCAACGAAACAAAAGAGAAACTGGTAGCAGAAGGCATTCCATGTTTTGTACAAAATGGAGAAGGAATTACAGCCACCACCGATTTAATAGTGGTATCAACCGCTATAGAAGATACCGTACCGGAAGTACAAAAAGCAAAACAACTTAATATTCCAATAGTACGGCGTTCAGAATTGTTATCTATCATCGCCAGCAGCAAAAAAACTATTGCAGTGGGAGGCACCAGTGGTAAAAGCACAACGAGTGCCATGCTGTTTGATATTTTAGAGTATGCAGGTTTGCAGCCAAGTATTATTAGTGGTGCAGGATTAGTTAGTCTTATTAAAAAAGGTAAAATTGGTAACGCCAAAGTTGGAGCAGGAGAGTGGTTGGTAATTGAAGCCGATGAAAGCGATGGTTCTATTGTGCAATACAAACCCGAGATCGGGTTGTTATTGAACGTTGATAAAGATCACCAGGAAATAGAGGAGTTAATGAACTTGTTCGGCACTTTTAAAAGCAACAGCAAAACATTTGTGGTTAATCAATCACATTTTCTTTCGAAACAACTATCAGAAAATATCGCCAACGATTTTTCGGTAGACGAAAATTCCGGTGCCGGTTATATTGCTTCAAATTTTAATCAACATGGTTTAATAATCAATTTTGAAATCAACAAAGTTGATTTTGGTTTGCAATTAGTAGGCAAGCACAATATGGAAAATGCATTAGCAGCAACGGCTATTGCTAATCAAATAGGAGTTTATTTACCAACCTGTGCAGCCGCTTTAAAAAATTACGAAGGCATTTATCGCCGCCACCAGGTATTAGGTGAAAAGAATGGAGTTTGGTTGATTGATGACTATGCACACAACCCGGTAAAATGTGCGGCGGCTATTGAAGCCTGTCAGCCTGTTGCTCCAAAAGTGATTGCCTGGTTTCAACCGCATGGCTACAAGCCCACTAAGTTTTTGCGGGAAGATTTTGTAAAGGAAATTGCAAGAGTACTTCGTCCCGAAGATGAAATTTGGATGAGTGAAATATTTTATGCTGGCGGAACTGCCACCAAAGATATTTCCGCCGAAGATCTGATCAATGATCTAAAAGCATTGGGCAAATCAGCTTTTTTTACTGCCGACAGAAATAATTTTCTTACGGAAGTCCGTTCTCATCTTACTGATAATTGTGTGATATTATTAATGGCCGCCAGAGATCCATCGCTGGAGCAATTTGCAAAAGATACCTGGAAGAATTTGTAGTCAGCGGCATTGGCTACTATCATCGTTCTCGCCTAAGGCGAGACGTCGCACACTTGTACTGTAGTAATTCTAATCGCCATTTTAGGAAAGTCTCTTATGTTCCTAGCAATTCCGAATTCTCGGAGTCTTGTCATGCCGACGCAGGAGGCATCTCAAAATATCTGACATTTACAATTTTTGAGATACCTCGCTTAGTTCACTATAAATAAAATTTTACTTTTGCACCGCTCGGTACGACAAGACTCAAATTAAAATAAAGTTGTTCCGAAAATCCAACACGATGCTTACGAAGAACTAAGAGTCTTTAATGTATCGGAGTCCAGCATACCGCCATCAATAAAAAATGTTGTGAAGCACTAAGTTGATCTCCTTTAGCAAGTTTAATAGATGTGTTTCCATTGTCAGTCTGCAAGCCACAGGTTACAAAAGGTTTGTCTTTTTTGTCTTTATAAATTACCAGTTCAGCGATCGGGTTATTATGAATGTTGTAGAAAAATTTCTCCTCATTTAACTCCAGTACTCCTGTTGTTGCATTTGATTTTTCATAGCCTAACTGACCGATACGCATACCATATTCATCTCTTAACACGGTTTTGTTGCGGAGAAAACCTTCTTTACGGATCAGGAATACTCTTTTTTCATCCGCATATTCAATACGGGCAGAATTAGTGAATGGATGAAAATCGACAGCCAGTACTTTTTTATCGTTATGCCACAAGGCATAAATTTCCTGGTTCGGCGAGGTTGAAGTTAATTCCCATTTCATGGTGGCAAAAGTTTTGGTGCAGACCGAAAAAATACAACTACTATTAAGAAGAAACACTCCCTTAACGTAAAAAAAATCCGGCAGTAATGCACAAATTTGTAGCGGAATTATCCATTAAAACGATTGTATGAACAAGGAAAGAGAAAATAAATTCCTGGAACGGGCTATTGAACTATCCCGCAAAGGAATGCAGGGTGGAAGCGGCGGACCTTTTGGTTGTGTGATTGTGCAAGGGGATGAGATTGTTGGTGAAGGATATAATATGGTTACTTCTTCTAACGACCCTACGGCACATGCAGAAGTGGTAGCGATCCGTAATGCCTGCGAAAAATTAGGTACTTATCAATTAAATGAGTGCGAAATTTATACCAGTTGCGAACCCTGCCCCATGTGCCTCGGTGCTATTTATTGGGCAAGACCTCTTTGTGTTATATATGCCAACACCAAACAGGAAGCAGCGGCTATTGAATTTGATGATGATTTTATTTACAACGAGATCAATACAAAGTTGGAAGATCGCAAAATTCCTTTCATACATCATCCGCATGCCGATGCAAAAAAAGTGTTTGAAGAGTGGAAGAGTTGGGAAGGGAAGAAGAGGTATTGAGTTGTCATGGGATGACAATACGGCAATAAACTATTCAATACATACAAAAAATATCATTCTTGTTCGCAAAGAAATGCAAACCAACATTCTTATTTCTGTCTGGAGATCGGGACCAAGAAGGGTCCTGAAAATAGGTATTCATTTTGAGTTTTGGGATCTTTCACTATTATCTCCATTTCTCCTGCTATTAAATCTTTAGTATTTTTCAAAGATTCTTTAAAAATTAAGCGTTTCGGTTCTCCTTTTATTAGAGTATCATCAATTGCAAATTCAGCAGTAAAATAACCTCCTACAATTCTAATCTTCAGCCTATCACTTAATATTGGTGATGAATCAAAAAATTCCATAAATAAAGTATCCTTGATAAAAATACTTTTGCAATTATAAAAAGGATAATGGTTGTTATTCAAATCTCGTATGAAAGAATTGGCAATCTCTGAGTCAGGATATAACTTTTTATTAGCCGCTACAAATACGGAATCAAAAAAAATACTATCCGAACTTTCTATTGAATAAATTGGGCGATTAGTAAAGAAGTCATTTTCTAAGTTTATATCAACAATGTATTTGTTACTTTTTTTTTGAGAAAGTGTTTTGCAACTGATAAAACAAATCAACAAAATAGAGAGATATTTCATAGTGCTTAAATTTTGGAATTTCTAAAACCATAGTCGGTGTAAGATCAGCCATCCGCCTTCAACATTTGCCTAATCACCACATAGCAAATTACGATCAGCAGAATTAGAATCAATATAGAAACATATAACCAGGGCTGGTCTTTAATCTTCATTTTTTCCCGCCGCTTTTTCTTCTTGGCGGTTTTTTGTTTCAGGTCACGGTTCAGCATTTCTACCATGTACTGCAATTGCTCTTTATCCTGGAATTCCTGCAAACCTTCTACTGCTTCATCATCAAACTCATTTTGCATCAGTTGTTTTTCAACCTCATGCTTTTTTTCCGGCGATAGTTTTCCCTGCAGGTACAACAGCAATGTTTCCTGGTCAACCTCGGTAGATAAATTAGATAATATGTCTTTATAATTCTCCGACATTATTTGGGGTTCGTTTCTTCCTGTAATTTTTTTTCGATCAGTATTTTCAAATTCCGCTTCCCATTCTGTATAAAACTTTTTACCTGTAGCATGCTGTAGCCGGTTTCCTCACTTACTTCCTGGTAGCTTTTCTTTTGCAGGTAAAACAAAGTTACACATTGCTGCTGCTCAGCATTGAGTTCTTTTAGCGACACTTCCATCAGGTCCAGCGTATGATTATTTTGTAGCAG
>LNFJ01000036.1 GCA_001464625.1 Bacteroidia bacterium Ga0077558
ATGTTCACTTTTTCATTTACAGGATAGTGAAAAATACTCGGAATCATGTTTAACAGTTTACAGGAAAAATTAGAAAGTGCCTTTAAGAACCTCAAAGGTCAGGGAAGAATTACCGAACTTAATATTGCAACAACCGTAAAAGAGATCCGACGTGCCTTGGTGGATGCGGATGTGAATTATAAAATTGCCAAAGAGTTTACCGATAAAGTAAAAGATAAGGCAATGGGTGAAAAAGTTATCAATGCTATTTCTCCCGGTCAATTGATGACCAAAATTGTAAAAGACGAACTGGCAGAATTAATGGGCGGACAAGAAGCCGTTTTTAATGCCAAAGGAAATCCTGCTATTATTTTGATCGCTGGTTTACAAGGTAGTGGTAAAACAACATTCAGTGGTAAGCTGGCGCATTTTCTAAAAACAAAAAAAGGCCTTTCTCCTATGTTGGTGGCAGCAGATATTTATCGTCCGGCTGCGATGGAGCAATTAAGAGTATTGGGAGAACAGATAGGTGTAGATGTTCATATCGAACTGGAAAATAAAGATGCTGTGTCTATTGCGCAGAATGCAGTAAAAGAAGCCAGAAGTAAAAACAAGAATGTACTCATCATAGATACAGCCGGTCGTTTAGCAGTAGATGAAGTGATGATGAAAGAAGTAGCCGATGTAAAAGCTGCTGTTAATCCACAAGAAATTTTATTTGTGGTAGATAGTATGACGGGGCAAGATGCCGTGAATACAGCCAAAGCATTTAACGATCGTCTTGATTTTACCGGTGTGGTTCTTACCAAACTCGATGGTGATACAAGAGGTGGTGCCGCTATCTCCATCAAATACACGGTTGATAAACCTATCAAGTTTACCAGTGCTGGCGAAAAGATGGATACATTGGATGTGTTTTATCCGGATAGGATGGCACAACGTATCCTCGGCATGGGTGATATTACCTCTTTAGTAGAAAAAGCACAGGAACAATTTGATGAAGAAGCTACCAAAAAGCTGGAAGCAAAGATCCGTAAGAATAAATTCGACTTTGCTGATTTTAAAACGCAATTAGAAGCCATCAAAAAGATGGGAAACATGAAAGATATGCTGGGCATGATACCGGGCCTGGGCAGCAAAATAAAAGATGTTGATATCAACGACGACTCTTTCAAAGGCATTGAAGCCATGATTAACTCAATGACACCTGCTGAAAGAGCTGATCCGGATCTAATCGACGGCAATCGCAAAAAACGCATCGCCAAGGGCAGTGGCAAAGACATCCAGGAAGTAAACAACTTTATGAAGCAGTTTGAGCAAATGCGGGGTATGATGAAGAATATGAACAAAATGGGAGCTTTGGGGAGAATGATGCCGGGGATGAAGAAATAGAGTTCTTAGTCTTTAGTTCGGAGTCTTGAGTCGGTTCGATAAAGAATAATTCGCATTACTGCCTTCTTTTGTGACTAATAAGTAGATCCCACAGAAAGGCGGCATTACTCCCGACTCAAGACTAAAGAGTCAAGACTCTAATACTTTTATCTTTTTATTTCACCATTTCAGCCCTATATTTGCCGTCCGGTTTTTACCGGAACTAACAATTATTGTTTAACGCTGTTAAATTTCTATTTATGTCAGCAAAAATCCGTCTTCAGAGACACGGGTCAAAAAAGAGACCCTTTTACTTCATCGTTATTGCCGATTCACGGGCACCCCGTGATGGTAAATTCATCCAAAAATTAGGTACTTACAATCCATTGACTGTTCCTGCTACTATTCAGCTGGATCGTCAAAAGGCATTGGAGTGGTTGAACAAAGGTGCTACACCAACTGACACTGTTCGCAGGATCCTCAGTTTTAAAGGTGTATTGTACCTGAAACATCTACTTCGTGGTGTAGGTCTTGGTTTGTTTGATGATGCTACTGCAATGGAGAAATTCACTGCATGGAGTGCAGAACATGAAGCACAAATTAAAAAACGCCAGGATGATGCTTACCGCAACAAAAGAGCAAGACGTCCGATGCCAGGTCGCAGACCTGAACGGACAGAAGGCAACGGCGGTGGCGAAGGATAAATTATCCACCCTGAAAGTTCATGAATCCCGGTTTTATAGCCGGGATTTTTTTTGCTACGGATAACTCAGACCTTCCTGACCGCAAGCAGTTTAACACGGATTATATTTGCACTAATGGCTGAATATTTTAAAATAGGGAAACTAGTTGCTGTACATGGCTTACAAGGTGAACTGTTGCTAAAGCATGAGTTAGGCAAAAAAACTTCGTTGAAAGGTTTGCAAGCCATCTTTATTGAAGAAAAGAAAAACTCTTTTCTTCCATGGTTCATTGAATCCACAAAAATTAAAAGTGAGGAAGAGATTTATATAAAATTTGAAGGTATCAATACACGAGAAGCCGCTATAAAACTTACACAGAAAGAAATTTGGGTGCCTGAAGTTGATTTCAAAAAATTTGCTGCCAAATCTGCCCCGGCAAGTTTATTGGGCTACACCATCATCAACAACGATGAACCACTCGGTGAAATTTTAGAGCTAATAGAACAACCACATCAATTGCTTTGTCGCCTTGATATAAAAGGGAAAGAAGTATTGATACCATTGCATGAACAAACATTGCAAAAAGTAAATCATAAGAAAAAAGAAGTGCTGGTGGAATTGCCGGATGGGTTACTGGAGATTTATCTCACTTAGGGCCTTTAATAAAATCTGCCAATAATTTCATTCTGTAATAAAGATTACTCAACATAAGCGATACATTATTCTTCACTTTCGCAACACTATTACCATTCATCTTCTTAATATTTTTTAATTCCTCGATCTTCTCGTCAATTTTTTCTATCAGTTTTTCTGCATTCCAACCTATGTACTTTTTATTACGGTCGTCAAATACATGATACGGCTCAATGCTGCCCGATTTTAGTTTGTTGAATTTGAAATTACTCTCCACTCCTTTTTTGATTGTTTCGTTGCTAAGCATATCAATCATTACATCGGCAGAAACTTCATTCAAAAAAGCATTGTGAAAAATATTGAGGTTATTCCGCAACTCACGGATCACCTGCTTTTTCAACACATCACTAGTCTTTCCTTCTTTATTTAAAAAGGTAAGCAGGTCCTTCAGTGGGCCGATACCTGTCTTTAGCCATTCAAGATTCATATTGCATTAAGTAACTTTGGTTATCAATGTCTGAAAACAAAATACGACATATTGCCCATTTCGACCTCGACAGTTTTTTTGTTTCTGTTGAAATAAAAAACAACCCTTCCTTGAAAGGCAAACCTGTTTTAGTGGGTGGTTATGAAAGAGGTGTAGTGGCCGCTTGCAGTTATGAAGCCAGAAAGTTTGGTATTCATTCTGCCATGCCAATGAAAAAAGCCATGCAACTTTGTCCGCAAGCCATTGTTACTAATAGCAGCCGTAGCGATTACAGCCGATATTCAAGATGGGTAACAGAAATTATTGCATCAAAAGTTCCCTTGTTTGAAAAAGCCAGTATTGATGAATTCTATATTGACCTGACAGGGATGGATAAATTTTTTGGTGTGAGTCAGTATGCAAAGGAACTACGTAAACTCATAACAAACGAAACGGGTTTGCCAATTTCATGTGGATTAGCCTCTGCAAGATTTATTGCCAAAATGGCTACGAACGAAGCAAAACCAAATGGCTTTTTAGAAATACTGCATGGAAAAGAAAAGGACTTTTTATGGCCTTTGGGGATTGAAAAAATAAATGGTGTTGGTAAACAAACCGAAATACATTTAAAAAGTTACGGCATTTACACGATTGAAGATATTGCGAAAACACCGATAGAGCATTTAGAAAAAATTGCCGGTAAATGGGGGGAAGCACTTTGGCAGAAAGCACATGGCATTGGCAGTACAGAAATAACAACTGATTGGGAACA
This sequence comes from Bacteroidia bacterium Ga0077558, assembly GCA_001464625.1. Lineage (GTDB taxonomy): Bacteria > Bacteroidota > Bacteroidia > Chitinophagales > Chitinophagaceae > JJ008. The sequence goes on from LNFJ01000036.1 coordinate 3,905, forward strand.
AAAAAGTATGAGCCATGAAAATACGTTTGATACCGATAACACCGATGTTGAATTTTTACATAAAGAATTAGTTCGCCTCACGGAAAAAACAGCTTACTCATTAAGAGAAGATGAAAAACTAACAGGGTGTGTGACCGTGAAAATCCGGTACTCCGATTTTGAAACTACATCCAGACAAGAAACAGTGGATTATACAGCATTGGATGATGTACTGATCGCAAAAGTGAAAGACCTGTTCAATAAATCATACCAAAAGAATAGGCCTGTTAGGTTGTTGGGTGTTCGCTTCAGCCAGTTTATTCCTTTTACCATGCAAATGAGTTTGTTTGAGAATAATGTAGAAAAACTAAATTTATATAAAGCAGTAGATGATATTAAAGACCGCTTTGGAAGCAAGATGGTAAGTAAAGCAGTTACTTCTGAACTAAAAGAAACTACAAACGAGTTTACGACACGGCATAATAAAAAGAAAAAAGCTGAGTAGCATCATTGATTTAAGAATTAGGGCTTTTCTATTCTATAGTAAACTTCGCAAATGCTCATCCGTGTTTATGTTGCACAAGTGTGCGACGCAACCACAGCCGATAGTAGCAATACAGCCTGCCTACATAAAAATTTCGGCAGCTAAACTGGTTACAAAAAAATGTATTTAAAAGTAAAATTCTGCTTTGAAAGGCCTCTAGTAAAAACCTCAAACTACCTTATCTTCGTCGTCCCTAAAATCTATTTATTATGTCACAAGTTTGGAAAGATTACCAGGAAAAAAATAAAGACCGCTTTTTAAATGAAATGCTTGACCTGCTCCGCATTCCTTCTGTAAGTGCAAAAACAGAACACAAAGCAGATATGCTTACTTGTGCTGAAGCAGTAAAGAAAAGTTTGCTGGAAGCCGGTTGCGACAAAGCTGAAGTAATGGCAACTGATGGTCACCCGGCTGTGTATGGCGAAAAAATAATTGATGCTTCCAAGCCAACAGTATTAGTGTACGGACACTATGATGTTCAACCGGCAGAACCATTAGAATTGTGGACCAATCCTCCATTTGAACCAACCATTATTGATGGAAAAATTTTTGCAAGGGGAAGTGCGGATGATAAAGGTCAATTCTATATGCATGTAAAAGCATTAGAAATATTAGTGAAGACAAACAGCATGACCACTAATATTAAATTTTTGATTGAAGGTGAAGAAGAAATAGGTTCTCCAAATTTGGGAAAATTTGTAGCAGCCAATAAAGAATTGCTCAAAGCCGATGTAATACTTATCAGCGATAGCTCTATGCTTAGTTTTGAGAATCCGTCATTGGATACTGGTGTCCGTGGATTAAGCTATATAGAAGTGGAAGTAACCGGGGCGAACAGAGATTTGCATAGCGGAACCTATGGTGGTGCTGTTGCCAACCCAATAACCATATTAGCACAAATGATTGCCAGCTGCCATGATGAAAACAATCATATCACTATTCCGGGCTTTTATGATGATGTGGTTGTTGCCGGGCCGGAAGAAAGAGCATTGATCAATAAAGCTCCATATGACGAGAAGGAATACATGGATGAATTAGGAGTAAAAGAATTGTGGGGAGAAAAAGGATACAGTACTTATGAAAGAACTGGTATTCGCCCAACGATTGAAGTAAATGGTATTTGGGGGGGGTATACCGGCGAAGGTGCAAAGACTGTATTACCATCAAAAGCTTTTGCAAAAATTTCTGCCCGGTTGGTTCCTAATCAATCATCAGATAAGATCACCGAAAAATTATTGACCTATTTTAGATCTATCGCACCAAAATCGGTGGAAGTAAAAGCAGAATTACATCATGGCGGAGAGCCATATATGACGCCGATTGACAGCAAAGGATATAAAGCCGCATCAAAAGCTGTAGAAACCACTTTTGACAAAGCTCCAATTCCAGTTCGTGGTGGCGGCAGTATTCCTATTTGCTCTATTCTGGAAAAAGAATTAGGAATCAAAATTATTTTTATGGGTTTTGGTTTGGATAATGACAACCTGCACAGCCCTAATGAAAAATATAATATTGAGAATTATTATAAGGGAATTGAAACGATCCCTTATTTCCATAAATATTTCTCTGAAGTTTAGACACTTAAACTGACTAAATATTAGAACCCTTGTTGCATAAGCAACCAGGGTTTTTTATATACCGTCTCCGGGGTATATTTTACAGTTCCAATTATAGTATTTTGCCGAAAATTCTTTGTAATGAGACTCTTATTAGCATTGCTACTTATCCCATTTGTAGTTCCGGCACAGTTCAATAAACCCTTTGTGGCGAAAGCTGATTTATATTATTCAAGACTAGAATATAGCGGCGACGGGCTTTTTGGTTTTGAGCAAAATGGCAAGATTGGGTATATGGATATCAATCAAAAAATAATTATCCCGCCAACACTTGATTTGAAACTTACGACCAACGATAAGATACCAAACTTTACCAATGGCTATGCTGCTATAAAATTAAATGGAAAATTTGGTGCAATTGATAAAACCGGAAAAACGGTTATTCCCCATGAGTATTCTACACTATGGATATATTCTTCTCCAAAAAATATTATAAAAGTGAGCAAGGAAGTGGATAAAAAAACAGTTTACGGTCTAATAAATACACAAAACAAAATTTTAATTCCTGTAGAATACTCATCCCTTACAGTTGATAGCAATTTGGTTGTTGTATACAAAAATTTAAAGTATGGTTTACAAGATATAACAGGAAAAGAGTTGCTACCATTAGAATATAATTCATTAACTACATTTTCAAAAGAAAAAGTAGCCAGGGCTGAAAAAGGAAACCAATATGGATTTATCGACCTGAAAGGCAACTGGATTTTTGAAAAAACAAAATCTGTTTTTACGCTTTATGATTGCTTTAATGGAATGATCAAATGTAAGGTAAACTACAAGTATGGATACCTTGATATGAAAGGCAACGAAGCAATTATTACAAAGTACGATAATGCGGAAGATTTTTCGCAGAACGGTTTAGCAAGAGTGGTAAAGTCAAATGCAGAAACGAAATACAAAATGCTATATGGCTATATTAATAAAAAAGGAGATGAAGTAATTCCTACCATCTATGAAACACTCTCTTTATTTAAAAATGATTTAGCTTATGCAAAAGATCCTGAAACAAACCGCTTTGGCTATTTTGATAAAACAGGCAAATGGGCCATTAAACCAATATATCTAAACATCAGTAATCACTTTGATAGGTATGGTGGCTCTTGGGTTAAAATGACTGATGATAAGCTGCACTACATAAACAGAACAGGAAAAGATCTTGGAACCATAGATAGTGTGGGCACATCTAGCCGGGATTTTGATACTGAATATGTAATATCAGCCGATTTAAGTTACCCATATGTATTGATAGATCAAAAAGGTGCTGTGCTAAAAACTATTGAAGATTGTGATGGGATATACTCGTTTGCCGAAAATATGGCGGGGTACAAATCAAAGAAGACCGGGCTGTACGGATTTGTTGATATAAATGGCAATAAAATTATAGATGCTGCATATACCGGATTTAATGGATTTTCTGATGGATTAATGCGGGTATCTCAAAGCATTAATGGAAAGACAAAAAACGGATACATTGATACAAAAGGAGAAAAAATTATTCCTTTGGAATATGAAACCGCTACCAACTTTAAGGAGGGATGGGCTGTTGTAACAAAAGATAGTGCCTACTACTTCATTGACAAAAAAGGAAATAGAAAAGAGCCAGCAAGACGTTATGATGTACTTACAGAGTTCAGATCCGGATTTTCATTAGGCACCGTAAAAAATAAAACTGGGCTTAACTCATACTACTATATTGATGCTACATTAAAAGAGGTATTTAGCATACAAGCAAAAAATGCCTACCCAATTTGGGAAGACGTTGCCGTAATTAACAGAGATACTACTTATGAGCTGATCAATAAAAAAGGAGAGAGTGTAAAAGTATTGAATGGCATAAATTTTCTAAAATTTACTAACCAAGGCAAATTAGCGGTACGGCAGGGGAAAAAATGGGGCTTTATCGATACAAAGGGTAATACAGTGATAGCAATGCAATATGACAGCTGCGATTCCTTTGTGGGTGAATATGCTAAAATAATGATGGATGGAAAATGGGGAATAATAGATCATTCCGGAAAAATTATTATCAAACCTGAATACAAGAATATTATCCCCGGAGAGGATGGAACTTTTGTGATTCTAAATTCCAATTGGGGAGTTATTGATAAGACAGGGAAGGTTATTGCGGAAGAAAAATTTAATTCCATTACTCCATTTGTTAAAAACAGGGCCTTGGCAAGACTCGGTAAGTCATTTACCATATTAAAATCGCCCCTTCGAAAATAAAGCGAAAAATTGTAGAAAAGTTGTATTCGATTTCAAAACAAGACAAAGGCTTTGAAACGCTACTACATTTAAACCTCACCTCATTAGGGTGAGGTTTTTTAATTTTAATTCAAATGTAAAGATTTCTTTACATTTGAATTAAAACAATTCATTATGGGAAAGTTTCTACTACCGTATAAGTTTAAATACTGGGGTGCATTTATGTTTCCTTTGGGTTTTGTTGGCTGGTATGCTGGCCAAATGAGTAATGTAATCCCCTGGTTGAGTTTTCTGAATTGGGGTGTACCGTTAACTCCAATTTTCCTTGGTATTTGCTTTTTCTCTTGTTTACTAGGCTTACTCTTTTTAATTTTCTCAAAAGAAAAAATTGAAGATGAATATGTGCAAAAGCTAAGGTTGGAAAGTTTTCAATTGGCAGCCTTAGTGCAAATTGGTTATCTGGTTTACTCTTTTATTAAGCTTGTTATTATTACAAAGTATGTAATAGATGAGAAAGAATATTTTGTGTTCATGTTTCTTAAAGTTCTTCTGGCTTTTTGGCTTGTTTATATAATTAGATTTAATTTTATACTTCTCAGAAACAAGCTTAAAGTTTCAAATGAAAAATAAGGTAAGAGAGCTTCGTACAAAAAACAATATCACACAAACTGAACTAGCTAATGAGTTAGCTGTCTCCAGGCAAACTATCTTTGCTATTGAAACCGCCATGTATGTTCCTTCCACTGTATTAGCACTAAAAATAGCCCGTAAGTTTAAAATAAAAGTGGAAGATATTTTTGAACTGGAAAAGAAAGATTAATGACTGATAAAGAAAAACTCCGTCTCGATAAATACCTCTGGGCTATTCGTTTGTTTAAAACGAGAAGCCTTGCCACTACTGCCTGCAATGGTGGCAAAGTAAAATATGAGGATGAACAAGCTAAGCCGGGTAAGAATGTTCATTTAGGAGATGTATATGATGTAAGAACCGAAGGGAAAAAATGGAGAATTAAAGTAATTGGTCTTTTACAAAGCCGGGTTAAATATGAAGAGGCGATTAAATACTACCTGGACATTACGCCAGAAGAAGAGTTGGAACGTTTAAAATACCAGGCAGCCAGTTTTCATACAGGCAAACGGCCAAGCAAAATTGGCCGCCCCACTAAAAAAGAAAGAAGAGATTTAGATGAATTTTTAGAGTAGATTGGATCAGGAATGTATTTGAAAGCAGCATATTCATAAACAGATTTGCCTATATTATTGCGTTGAAAAGAATACAATCAATATTATCTTTTTTTATTCTAAGCATAGCCATAGTTGGCTGCTCAAAAAACGAATCGGCTGATAAAGACCGTGAGTTGCCTGCTATTACAATTACAAGTCCTGTAAATAATGGTGTTTTCTCTAATGGTCAAACTGTAATGGTTACGGCGAATTTAAGTGACAATAAAACCATTAGCGAAGTTCATGTTCATATCTCTAACAATATAACCAACCAATTGCTAATAGATATTCATCGCAGTCCCGCATCATCCAATTATGCATTAAGCGAATCTTTTGTTGCACAAAGTGGCATTGAATATAAAGTACAAGTAATTGCGAAAGATAACTCTGCCAACGAAAACAGAGCCTCGGTGGTTATTACGGTAAATTAAAAAAGGGCCACCTGGGAACAGGCTGCCCTACTTAATAAAAACTACCAAACCACGAGAGTCTTTCTTCTTTTACAATAAACTCCTTGTTATTGTTGAGGTGCTATAGTAAGCACCGGTATATTTGATTCCCTATATAAGTATTTGCCAAACCATTTTCCCAGCCAACCTTTTTGTATCGATTCTTTACCGGGATTTACTACAATTAAATCTGCTGCTACATCTTTTGCATAGGTCAGTGTATTGGCATGGTCATTTGTGTAAGTTTCCGATGAGCAATGCACCCGTACATTTGTATAGTCCCTTAACAATTGGTATGATTTTTTTACGCATCGTGTATTAATTCTTTCTTCGGATTTCGAATACGTTTTATTTCCCATTAAGTGTATAATACCATTGAACTTTCGGGCCAAAAAAGTTGCCATCGTTAGTTTTTTTATTGGTATAAAATCATTTACCGGCACTACTATATTATGTAAATGGGTTACATCAAACCGTCGAGTTACAGTAAGTACGGGACATTGTGTTTGCTGCGATAATTTATCGATACTTATTTGTTGTACCAATGCACCTGTAAATTTTCGATGATACTTTGGAATAAGTACAAGGTCGATGTGTTTACTAATAATCACTTCTTTCATTACAGTTTGCCAGCTTCCTGGTAATGTTTCTGTTGTCATCAATAACCCATCATTCAGTTTCGCTTTGTACTCATTTTCTAATTTTTCCATTCGCTTATTGCTGTCTTCCGTAAAAAAGTTAAACAGGGAACCAGAAAATGTTCCATCATATAAAAAAGGTATTACAGTCATTGGCGTTTGTACATATAGCAAATGCAAATCGCAATTAAACTCATTAGCAACCTGCAAGGCCTTATTCATCAGCATTGTAGTATTGCTGTTGAAACTTACAGGAACTAATATGCGATTGAAAATTTTTGTCATTACCGATATCCTTAAAATTATATTGGCACAAGTTATTACCCTGCGTTTAGAGAAGGATTAAGCTACGGTTAGAATTAAATTAAAATGTAAATGGCAGAAGTGTCTTTTGGTTATATACTACTTTTTCAGTGTGGGCAATGTGACAATAAAAATGGTTCCATTATCTGTATCAGATTGAACAGTTAGCTGGCCCTTATGAAGGCTGATAATACGTCGGGTAAGCGTTAGCCCAAGTCCTGTACCTGGTTTGCCCTCCGCATTGTTGCTCCGATAAAACGGTTCGAATAAATTGCTTACTTCGTCCGCAGGTATAAAATCGCTTTTATTGAGAAATATTAGTTGGGTTTCGTTTCCTAAAAACACAAGACGTATTTCAACAGTATTATCAGGAGAATATTTACAGCCGTTCTCCATAATATTTCTAATTGCACTGTGCAGCAGGTGTGAGTTTCCAAATACCTGGCATTCGCTTTCGTCTTCTGGCAATTCCGGAAAATCCAGACCAATTCTATAACCCGGATTTTGTTTCAATGTTTCAGTATGTGCTTTAATCAGTATCTCATCAATCCTTACTTTATCTAACGAAATAGCACCATGAGTTCCTGCTTTTGCAATTTCAAGCAGGTTTCTGGTAAGGTGATGGAGTTCTTTTATATCTTCCAATACAGAGCCAAGTACCTTCCGATAATCATCATCACTTCGGTTGTGTAATAGTGCAACTTCTATCTGGCTTGAAACAGAAGTAAGCGGTGTAGATAATTCATGCGATGCATTTGATATAAATCTTCGTTGTATCGCAAACGATTCTTCCAAACGGTTTAGCAAATCATTGAACGTATTATTTAACATAGCCAATTCATCTTTTCGTTTTCCCACAAATAAACGATGCGATAAATTTTGAGATGTAATCAACTGCACATCATGAATTGTCTCCTTGATTGGCTTCACAATACTGCGGGAAAACAAATACCCAGCCAGTAGTGCGAATAATACGGCACCGGGAACAAAAAGCAGAAAAATATGTTTAAGGTCGGAGATATATTCTTTGCCTGAAACATTTTCTGCAGCTACTACTACAATAAAATTTTGCTCTGTTGACGGATAGTAATAAATGCAAACATCTTTTTGCTGGTATACAAAAAAGCTTTGCTCTTCATCTTTCGCCTCTTCAAACCAGGCATCCGGCACAATGATCTGCGAAGTACTGTCATCATGATATTCATACAGTATCTTCTTATCCTCACTATAAATATTTACGTTCTTATTAAACAGAGCCGGCGATGCAGTAGAATCCAGCGACTTTAATAAATTGGTTGTATCATTTCTAAAAATAGTAAAGAGATACCCGGTTCTGGAAGCTCTGGTATTTAATCGCTGGCGAAAATCCTTTTCAACACTTTGTTTACTCAACGTAAAAACAAGAAAAGACATGACCAGTAGAATACCAGTAACAATGAAAATGAATAACAGGTTAATTTTATAGGTAAGCTTCATCAGCTTATATCTTTTAATACATACCCCATTCCAACTTGCGTATGAATCAGTGGTTCATCAAATCCTTTATCAATTTTTTTACGCAGGTAGTTCACATATACATCTATTACATTCGTCCGTGTGTCAAAATCAATATCCCACACTTGTAGTGCAATATCTGCCCGTGAGACAACCCTGTTCTTATTGCGCAGAAAATATTCCAGCAGTTGAAATTCTTTAGCTGTTAACGAAACAGTTTGCCCGTTCCTGGTTACCTGCTTGCTATCCAGGTTCATTAGCAAATCACCGGCTTGCAACAGAGTGCCGGTTGCAACTGTTGTATGTATCCTTTTTAATAAGGCCCTGATGCGAACTAATAATTCCCGAAAATCAAATGGCTTAATAATATAATCGTCAGCACCAGCATCAAAGCCTTCAATCTTGTCTTCTACTGCATTCATTGCAGTTAACATTACCACTGGCACGGCTTCATTCGCTAATCGAATAGCTTTACACAATTCATAGCCATTCATGCCCGGAAGATTAATATCTAGTATTACTAATTCAAAAGGCCGGCTTTTAAATATTTTCCACCCAATGGATCCATCATAAGCCACTTCCACTTCAAAGCCATTTTCAGATAGACCTTGCTTTAATGAATCCGCAATTTTTTTTTCGTCTTCTATTATTAAAATATGTATATCCTGCATCTGGTAAATTTAAAAAGATAAAAGGAATAGCGGTTATTATATCCTGAGTAATTTATCTCCGTCTTTGCATTGTACATGGTATAAGTCAGTACGACGGTCTGTCCATGTTTGTACACTTCCAAACTCACGGTTTCTTTTAAGCAAATTCATATCCAGCTCCTGCACAATGGCAGTTTCTACGTTGGCGGGTGCTTCGGCAGCTAATCCTTCCCTGTGAAATTCGATATCGCTTGGTGTAAGAATAGCCGACTGTGCATAATGAATATCGAGGTTTTCTACTTTTGGCAAATTTCCTACCGCTCCAGTTATTACAACATATACCTGATTTTCTATTGCCCTTGCCTGTGCACAATAGCGAACCCTTAAATAGGATCTTCGAACATCTGTATTAAATGGAACAAAAATAATATTGGCCCCTTTGCTGGCTGCAACCCTGCTTAACTCAGGAAACTCAATATCATAACATATTTGTATAGCTACTTTACCGCAATCTGTATTAAACACTTTCATTTCATTGCCTGCCTTTACACCCCACCATTTTCTTTCATGTGGAGTAATGTGTATCTTATATTGCTTTGCATAGCTGCCATCTCTTTTAAAAAGAAAAGAAACATTATATAAATCATCTCCCTCTACTACAAAATGCGAACCTCCGATAATATTTACATTGTAGCGAATAGCCAATCTTGTAAACATATCAATATACTGTCTGGTGAACTGATCCAGTTCTCTTACGGCATCTGCAGGTTTTTTGTGTGGCAAAAAAGTAAGCAACTGCATGGTTAGCATTTCAGGAAATACGATAAAGTCTGACCGGTAATCAGAAGCAACATCTACAAAATATTCACAGTTATCTGCAAATTCCTGGAAATTGTTGATCATCCGCATTTCATATTGAATACAGCTGATTCTTACATACGGGTCTTGTTTTTCTGCTTTTTGTTTTTTGTCAGCATATAACAAATTCGTCCATTCCATAAAAGTGCCATAGCCACATGATTCTTTATCGTTGGGCAAATAATCCGGCAACAACCTTTTTAATACAAATCCATTGGATAAATGTGCAGTTAGCACTTCATCATATGTTTTTTTTTCGACTACCGCCTGTACATATTCCGCAACACTCATTTTTTTTGCATGGCGATGGAAACTGGGTATCCGCCCACCAATCAATATGTTTTTAAGATTGAGATCTCTTGCTAAATTTTTCCGGGCTTCATAAAGTCGGCGGGCTAATTTCATTAATCGAAAATCCGGGTGCACCATTATTTCCATTCCATACAATGTATCTCCTTCCACATCATGATTGGTAATAAACCCCCGGTTGGTTAATTCATTCCAGCTGGCCGAATCGGAATACTCTCCTCTGGTAATAATTAAACTGCAACAGGAAGCTATTAGTTTATCATTATACTCAATACAAAATTGTCCTTCAGGAAAAATGGAAAGTATACTATCAAATTGCTCTTTACTCCACGGCTTCATCCCAGGAAAACAATCCAATTGAAGATTGCATATGGCCTCATAATCTTCTGCTACTATATTTCTGCTCTTTATTTTTTTTTGCTTTGCTTTTGATACAACTGCCATAATTTACTTTTATGCTAATCAACGAAGTAACGTACTACCAATTGGAGGAGCATTAAGGCGGTATTAGAAGCGAATTAGTCTTTTTTAATACTGCTAGTCAGTCTTTTGACTAGTTAGTGGTTCTTATTCCTGACCTTATCTTTGCAACATGCACATAGATATTTTGACTGTATTACCAGAACTGCTCGAAAGCCCATTTGCACATAGCATTATGAAAAGGGCACAGGAGAAAGGATTATTGACCGTAAAAGTTCACCAGCTGCGTAAATGGGCCATCAACGAATATGGGATGGTAGATGATTACCAGTTTGGCGGTGGTGCTGGTATGTTGATGATGTGTGAGCCGCTAGCGAAAGCAATAGAAGAGTTATCAAAAGACCGAAAGTTTGACGAAATAATTTTTCTAACTCCCGACGGTGAATTATTTAACCAAAAAGCGGCAAACAGTTTATCGCTAAAAGAAAATCTTCTATTGATCTGTGGTCACTACAAAGGCATTGATGAAAGGATACGGGAACATTTTGTAACCAAAGAAATTTCAATTGGCGATTATGTATTAAGTGGAGGCGAATTACCCGCCGCTATTTTGGTGGATGCAATTGGTCGTCTATTACCCGGAGTATTGAATGATGAAACCTCGGCGCTTACGGATTCATTCCAGGATAATTTACTAGCGCCTCCTGTGTATACCCGGCCTGTAGAATTTCGTGGCTGGAGAGTGCCCGATATATTAATGAGTGGCGATCATAAAAAAATTGAAGAATGGCGACACGAGCAATCCATTTTACGAACCAAAGATAGAAGACCCGGATTGCTGGATGACTAATACACATGAATTTTTGTTACAACTTGCCGTCTATCCGTGAAAACGTTTACAAGAACACAAAATATGTGTAACAAATATTGATTTACAGACGTTTATCGTTAAACCCTGACAACAATCAGGTACAAATTAGCCGGAATGCCTTAGTTTTACGCCGCCCGAACCACCTATATTTCTGGAGCAGATTATAGTTTTCAGCGGCGATTTAACTGGTATAGAACAACTTAAGCGAATCTACATGAAGGCACTGACTACTCTTACTGATCCTATTTATAACGAACCCGAAAGTTTCAGCTGGTACGAACGTTTTTGGCTGAAATACATAAACGACAAACGGGATCTTCCGTTTATACACTTGCTTACTGCAATCCATTTGTTAGTAATTCCGGTAGCTATAATATTATACACTCCTTTATTACAAGATGGGTTTTGGTGGCTGCTTTACATTCCTTATTTCTATGTTTCTCAAATGTATTTTAAAGGCCGGTTTGGTTTGATGCTACATTGCATAAGCCACCGCAAACTCTTTAAAAAAGAATATAACTGGCTTTATCATTATACTATCTGGTTTGTGTGTCCATTCTTCGGCCATACGCCTGAGACCTATTTTGTACATCATATGGCGATGCACCATGTAGAAAACAACCAGGAAGATGATGCAAGCAGTACGATGAAGTACAGAAGAGACAGCCTTCCCGATTTTTTAAAATATGTAGGACGATTTTTGGTGATGGGCTTTGTAGATACATTCATGTACCTGTTCAATCGTAAAAGAAAGAAATTATACATGCGTCTTACATATGGTGAATTAACTTTTTATGCCTTTTGCGTAGCAATGTGCTTCGTAAATCTTCAGGCCACACTCTGGATATTCATCATACCGTTTGTATTTGCACGGATAGTGATGATGCTGGGCAACTGGGCGCAACATTCTTTTATTGATAAAAATAACACCGAAGATAATTTTACCAGTGCTATCAATTGCATTAACACTCCTTACAATAAAATGTGCTGGAACGATGGTTATCATACGGTACATCATCTTCGTCCGGGTATGCACTACACCGAAATACCGGGTGAGTTTTTAAAAATGAAAAGTGAATTTGCCCAAAAGAAATCATTAATATTTGATGGTGTTCATTACCTCCATATTTTTATCTGGCTAATGACGAAGAACTATAATAAACTAGCCGACAATCTGGTGAACATTGACAATACTTTTTCCAGCAAAGAAGAAGCAATTGCTTTAATGAAAGAACGGGTAAAAAAAATAGATACTGCTGCATAAAAAAGAAAGGGCTTCGAATGAAGCCCTTTCTTTTTCTCTTAAACTACCATCACTCTTTCTTCACTCCTATCACCGGTAATGTTTTCTCATGAATCAATAGATTCAATTTCCCCACATCCTCTATCATTATTTTCTTTAGCCTGGCAAGTTGTATATCAATTAAACCAGCCAGTTCCGCATATGCTTCTCTGGCTTGTTTAGATGGAGCCGATTGTCCTGCAGAAGCTGCACCATACAATCCTGCTAATTTATCATCCAATCTGATCGGGAAGTTCAATACATCCTGTCCGCTCTTTGCTTTGGTCTGGTGTAATGCTTCTTCTACGGCTGTCATTTGTTTATTGATCGTATCAATTTGTGTTTTTATTTCTTTAGGCATTTCTTTTCCAGCTCTTGTACTAAAATCACTCATTTGTTGGCGCACTTCCCTGATACTTTTAATACCTTTCATAACATCAGAGAATTTATCCCGCACAGTAATTAGAAAATCAAATTGCTCCTGGTGTTCGGCAGTGGTAATTTTATAATTAGGGTCTGCCAATATTGTAAATGGCACTTCAGCAGAATCTTTACCCACTTTTAGTTTAGCAAAATATTCTCCCGGAGCGGCTTTAGGTCCGCCAACAAAACCATTCCAGAGTATTAACCCATCAACTCTTTCTGCCACAGGATAATTCATATCCCATACAAACTGGTTCATCCCTTTATTTACATCTATCTTATTATCTTTTGAGGTAGTAGAAAATGTTTTGATCGTTTTTTTATTCTTATCCATTACCTCTATAGAAACTTTGGCAGAATCTGTTGCTTCTTTTAAAAAGTAATTAATAACCGTTCCATTCGGCGGATTCATTCCTGCATTGCGTACTGCACCACCGCCGCCACCAAATCTTCTACCTCCGCCCTGCATACGGTAAGCAGGATTTATCTCAAACACATGTAGATTTTTATCTGCAACATTTGCATTTAATTGTTGCACTACAGTTAAGTCGTCCAATATATAAATACTGCGGCCTTGTGTACCAACTATCAAATCGTTATTCTTAATAGTTAGATCTGTAATGGGTACTACCGGCAAATTCAACTGGAAACTTTTCCAGTTGCTACCTCCGTCATACGAAATATACATTCCATATTCTGTTCCCGCATATAGAAGTCCTGCTCTTTTTCTATCGGCCCTTATTGCCCTTGTAAAATGCAATGCCGGAATTCCGTTGGTGATCTTCTTCCAGGTTTTACCATAGTCTTCTGTTTTGTAGATGTAGGGAGCAAAATCATCCAGCTTATATCTTGTACCGGCAAAATAAGCTGTCCCTTTTTTGAAAGGATCTGGCTCTACACAATTCCACATTATTTGGGGTGGACAATCCTTCGGTGTTACATTCTCCCAATTTTTGCCTCCGTCTTTGCTTACATGTATCAAACCATCATCACTACCTGCCCAGAGCAGATCCTTTTCTACCCATGACTCTGTAGTAGTAAAAATGGTACAATAATACTCAACACTTGTATTGTCCTTCGTTATCGGCCCGCCGCTTGATGCTTGTTTGCTTCTGTCATTCGTTGTAAGATCAGGGCTTATTTTTTCCCAGCTTTTCCCTTCATCTTCTGTTACGAACAAATGATTTCCGGCCGCATACAATCTTTTTGGATTATGTGGTGAGAAAAATATTGGGTAGTTCCATTGAAAACGATACTTAGCTGCTTCTGCACCTGCGCCCATATTATCAACCGGCCATACATTTATCAATCGGCTCTCTCCTGTTCTATGATCCAATCGCTGCAACATACCCATGTAATTTCCTCCGTACGTAATATCTGGATTGTTTGGGTCCGCCACTACATACCCACTTTCACTACCCGCTGCAACTTCCATATCTGTGGCGGTAATTGCAGCACCATACGTACGGCTTCTAATACGAAATGCTGTGTTGTCCTGTTGACCTGATAATATTCTATATGGAAAAGCATTGTCTGTACTTACTCTATATACCTGTGCCGTAGGTTGATTTAAATAGGTGCTCCAGTTTGTACCTGCATCAAAAGAAACCTGTGCGCCGCCATCATCTGCTACTACCATTCTATTTCCGTCTTCCGGGTCAATCCAAAGATCATGATGATCGCCATGTGGTGTATTTATACCCCGAAATGTTCTTCCTCCATCTGTACTCACCATAAAGTTTACATTGGGACAGTACACTTTATTTTCATTTTGAGGATCCACATATACTTTGGTATAATACCATGCCCGCTGACGGATATTATTATCACTGCTCATTAAAGTCCATGTTTCGCCGGCATCCGGGCTCATATACAAACCGCCGTCCTTATTTTCTACAATACAAAATATTTTATCTGTATTTGATGGTGCTACTGCTACACCAACAATTCCCCAGGTGCCTTTTGGCAATCCTTTTTTGGTAGAAATGTTAGTCCATGTTTCTCCACCATCTGTACTTTTATACATTCCGCTTCCATCACCACCACTTTCTAAACTATGTGGTGTTCTAATTACTCTCCACATTCCCGCATAAAATACATTGGGATTACCCGGCTCCATCACTAAATCACTACAACCTGTTTGATTATTGATGTATAAAGTTTTCTTCCAGGTTTTTCCACCGTCGGTGGTTTTAAAAACTCCCCGTTCTTCATTTGGACCAAATAAATGTCCCACAACAGCTACCCATGCTATATCAGCATTTTTTGGATGCACAATAACACGAATAATATGACGTCCATCTTTCAAACCAATATTCTTCCAGCTCTTTCCACCATCGTCGCTTCTCCACATACCACCCAATCCTTCACTTACATTTCCCCGCATGGTATTTTCTCCTTCACCAACATATATTACTGTTTCATCGCCTGGAGCAACAGCTACTGCACCAATGGAACTGCCGAAAAATTTATCCGAAATGTTCATCCAGTTGTTACCAGCATCGGTAGTTTTCCAAACACCTCCCCCAGTGGCACCAAAATAAAAAGTGTTTTTATTTTTATAACTACCGGCTACTGCAGCACTTCGGCCACCACGAAAAGGACCAATCAAACGATACTTCTGGCTTTTTAATAATTCATCTTCTTTAGTTGCAGATGTTGCGACAGGAGATGTTACAGTTTTTGTTTTTTGTGCAAAAATGTTTGCAGCAAATCCTGTGATGACTAACAGTAAAAAATATTTTCTCATATAATAGCAATTAGGATGATGAATGTACGAATTGTATGTCGCAAAAAACAATAGCTACCCCTTAAAGGATAGCTATTGCATACATATATTTTTTTATTATTAGAACCCTTTCTTTTCGCCAGAAGGAATTAAGCCCTCTTTTTTCAAACCATCAATTACCTGTTTATCATATTTTTTCAATATCTGCTCATTTTCTTTTTCTTTCTTTTTAAGCTCTGTTTGTAATACAGGAACCCGCTGCAACTGCATATTAGATGGGGCTGCCTCCTGGCCGCTTACCCCTGCATATAGCTCTGTAATTTCTTCCCGCAGCTTTTTTTCGTCCGCAAAAATAGATTTTTGTTTGGTAGCCAAACACTCTGCCCGGAGTTTTTCCAGCTCATCATTATAGGCAACCATTGTTCTTTTTAAAGTGGAGTCTTTTACTTTACTAAGATTATCCTTTATCAATTTTTGCTTTGCATTAATGGTATCAACAACAGCCGCTAATTGCTCATGCATTTTATAAACTTCCATGGCTGTTTTGTGTTGCAGCTTTCTATCTTCCAACGTAAAATTCTTATCCGTAGCATCATGCACCAGTTTTACTTTTGATGTATAAGTTGAATCTCCAACTTTCAATTGAATGGTATAATCACCGGGCAGTACCATGGGTGCAAGAAAAGCACCAAAATCAATTTTAGCTCCCCCAGATGCAACTTTGGGTGGCTTCATACTCAAATTCCACTGCACCATATTTACGCCTTTACGTTTGCTACCAGGTATGGATTGAATTAATTTTCCAGCAGCATCATATACATCCACTTTTACATCACCGCTACTAACCCTGTCTTTCAAATAATATTTTATTGGCGGAATTGATGGCGGGTTGGGTGCTACCCATCCACCGGTGCTTGGAAAGCCACCATTGCCAAATTGTCCCATCGTTAAAGTAATAGGTGCTGTAGGAAATATAACCACTTCCTTTTCTGCAGTTTCCTTTGTCATACTTCTGATAGGGGAAATATCGTCAACGATTAAAATTCCACGGCCATGTGTTGCAACAATCAGATCATGTGTGCGGGGATGAATTTGAATATCTCTTGCCAATACATAGTCAGGAATTTTATTTTTCATCCGGAACCAATTTTTTCCACCATCCAATGTGGCAAACAATCCCATTTCTGTTCCAAAGAAAAGTAAGTCTTTGTTTATCAGATCCTCCTTTATTTTATGTGCAAAGCCGGTAAACTCGGTGCTGTTCATCAACGTCCATGTTTTACCCATATCTGTTGATTTACCAAGATATGGTTTATGATCTCCATACATGTGATTATCAAAAGTGGCATACACTACTTTCTTATCAAACTTTGATGGTTCAATACTGCTGATCCATGTTTGTGCAGGGATACCTGCTTTAGCATAGTTAGCAGCAACATTCGTCCATGTTTTACCTCCGTCCAATGTGTATTGTAAATTACCATCATCAGTTCCTGCCCAAACCATTTTTTCATCTAACGGTGACTCAGCTATAGTAAAAATGGTACAATGGTTTTCTGCAGATGTGTTATCCGCACTAAGGCCACCACTATTTTCCTGGTCTTGTTTCTTTTTATCATTGGTAGTTAAATCAG
The DNA here is from genome assembly GCA_001464625.1 of Bacteroidia bacterium Ga0077558. Taxonomy (GTDB): domain Bacteria; phylum Bacteroidota; class Bacteroidia; order Chitinophagales; family Chitinophagaceae; genus JJ008. The sequence goes on from LNFJ01000036.1 coordinate 21,532, forward strand.
GTGAGATGCGGGTCCAGTTTCTTCCCTGGTCGGTTGATTTATACAGGTATTGACTTCCCATATATAAATTCTTTTTATTAGCTACACCTAATACAATGGGTGTATTCCAGTTCCAACGTAATTTTTCTTCATTGAGAGCTTGTTGTGGTTTTATGTTTACTGCTTTAGTTGCTGTAAGATTAATACGGTTAATATTTCCACCTTGCGATTCTGCATAAGCAATGTTTGGATCGCTGGGATCTGGTTGAACCCAAAAACCATCACCCCCATTAATTGATTTCCACATTCCATTGCTTACACCACCTGCTGCTGCTGATGGGCCAACCCAACTACCATTATCCTGCAAGCCACCATATATATTGTATGGCTTTTTATCATCAACTGCTGCATGATAAAATTGTCCTACCGGTAATGATTGAACAAAACTCCAGGTAGCTCCTTTATCTAAACTGATATAAACACCGCCATCTGTTCCTAAATACAATTGATTAGTATTATTGGGATTGATCCACAAAGCATGATGATCGCTATGCACCCAACCGCCTTCGTTACTTGCATCTGCAAATGAATAACCACCATCACTGGAATACGAAAATGATAATGCCGGACGATACACTCTTTTAGGATCTTTTGGATCGATAACGATGGTGGCAAAATAAAATGGTCTTGATACTACATTAAATGTGGCACTTTGTTTTTTCCAATTCTCGCCACCATCAGCAGAAATAAATAAACCAGTTTCGTTTGACTCTACGATAGCTACTAAATTTTGCGGTGCACTTGGTGCTACGGCAAATGCAATACGACCAAATGGTTTTGCCGGCAATCCATTCGTTAATTCTTTCCATGTTTTTCCACCATCTGTACTCTTCCACATTCCGCTTCCTTTACCGCCGGAGTTAAATGAATAGGGCAATCTTCTAAATTCCCAATTAGAAGCATACACTGTATCCGGATGCAGGGGATCGATAGCTACATCGGCACAACCGGTATTTTCATCGTGGTATAATATTTTTTCAAATGTTTTTCCAGCGTCAGTTGATTTATACAATCCTCTCTCCTTGCTGCTACTCCACAATGGACCAGGAACAGCTACATACACGATATTAGTATTGTTAGGATTGATGACAATCTTGGCAATGTGTTCTGATTTATCAAGACCAATTTTTGTCCAGTTATCTCCGCCATCCGTTGATTTATACATTCCATCGCCAATAGAAACTGAGTTGCGCATATTGCTCTCCCCTGTTCCTGCAAAAATAACTTTCGGATTTTTTGGATCAATAGCAATAGCACCTATGCTCTGACAATATTTATCGAAAATTGGTTTGAATGATGCACCGGCATTGGTCGTTTTCCAAATACCACCTCCGGCAGTGCCCACATAAATAGTTTTCCCATCCTGTGCTACTCCTTCAATAGCAGTGATGCGGCCACTCATAGTTCCGGGGCCAAGCCAACGGGCTTCCATCATTCCAAAAGTGCTGCTGTTAATATTTGTCTGTGCAATGGCAGTAATTCCTGTTATTGCCAGTAAAAATGAAAAGATAATTCTCATAACAATTATTTAATAATGAAAAGTAATAACAAACCCCGACTTTTCAATCGGGGTTCGGAAAATAACTATTGTTCAAACTTAGTTTTTAAAAATAGCTTCGTCAACAGTACCATTGATAGTTAATTTAGTAACGTTCAGTTCACCAAATGGAAGCGTCATTGATTTAGACATCACAATACCCTCTGGTAATTTCTCATAATTACTAAAATTAGTTGTCGTTTCAACTTCTTGCCCGTTTGCCTTTGTTATTGTAACGCTTCTGATCAGGTAATTAGTTTTAGTATCAATAAACATTGTTTCAGGAGTACCGCCTTTCTTAGTCATTTTTAATTTATAGCACTCTGTGCCATCCACATCTTCTTTACCAAGTAATTCAACCGTATGTCCTTTTGCAGCGTAATCTATTAATGAACCTTGCGCATCTAACTGATCTTGAGATTCAGCAAGGTCCTCTGCCGTCATAGCTTCCGGAGCTGTTTGTCCCTGGAAAGGCATAAAATTCCAGCCTGCGGTTGGTGTAACAATCATAAATCCTGTCATTCCCATTACAGAAATTTCCTGTTTTGAGCCTTTACCATGAAGAACAGTCTGAGTAATGGCCACTTCAGCACCCTGCACCTGCATGGTACCTTCCATTTTTATTGAGGACACTTTTCTCCATGCATCCGCACCTCCTATTGCATTAATATGCAAATTAATTACCTCATCAACAGTTTGAGCTTTTACCATAAAAGCAGCTCCCAAAAAGAAAAGAGAAAATAGTATGCGTTTCATTTGTTTAGTTTTCAATTTATAGAGCAAATTTAGATAGCAAATGTAAAGTTTGGCCACATCAAATGAGTATTTTTAGCGTAAACTAACAAAATAACAAGATGAACGGAGATTTTTCAATTACCGGACAACTCGTAGATGTGCACCAACAGACGGTGTACCCGGCTGAAGTGGTTGTATCAGCAGGCAAAATTCAAGCCATTCGTCCTGTTTCCCAATTAACTGGCGGTACAAATCACTATATTCTTCCTGGTTTTATTGATAGCCATGTACATATAGAAAGTTCCATGCTGGTGCCTTCAGAATTTGCAAGACTTGCTGTTGTTCACGGTACTGTAGCCACCATCAGCGACCCACATGAAATTGCGAATGTATGCGGCATGGAGGGTGTTGAGTTTATGATTGAAAATGGGAAAACTGTTCCTTTTAAATTCAATTTTGGTGCGCCAAGTTGTGTACCTGCTACAACTTTTGAAACGGCGGGGGCTTCATTGAATTCCGCTGATGTAGAAAAATTATTGCAGCGAGATGAGATAAAATATTTAAGCGAGATGATGAACTTTCCCGGTGTGCTTTTCAAAGATGAAGAGGTAATGAAAAAAATCGCAGCAGCGCATCGGCTTGGAAAACCTGTTGATGGTCATGCCCCGGGATTGAGAGGTGAAAAAGCAAAAAAATATATTGATGCCGGCATTTATACCGACCATGAATGTTATACCGCGGAAGAAGCTCTTGACAAATTACAATACGGAATGAAAGTCTTGATCCGGGAAGGCAGTGCCGCCAAAAATTTTGATGCCTTAATTGATCTGTTGCATGATTATCCTGAAATGATAATGTTTTGCAGCGACGATAAACATCCGGATAATTTGGTACTCGGCCACATCAACCAATTATGCGCAAGAGCCGTTGCAAAAGGAATTGGCATTTTCAAAATATTAAAAGCCGCTTGTGTAAATCCTGTTCATCACTACAAATTAGATGTAGGCTTATTAAAAGAAAGTGACGCAGCAGATTTTATTGTAGTAAAAGATCTGAAAAATTTTGAAGTAGTAAAAACATTTATTGATGGCAAGTTGGTGGCCGAAGAAGGGGTATCAAATATTAAAACAACAAAGTCGGGAATAGTCAATAATTTTTCCTGCAATAAAAAAACAGTTGAAGATTTTGTGGCAAAATGGAACGGAGAAAAGGAAATAGATGTAATAGAAGCATTGGATGGTCAGCTTATCACCAACAAACTCTCTTTTGAACCTAAAATAGAGAATGACAAAATTGTAAGTGATGCTGTAAAGGATATTTTGAAAATAGTTGTAGTAAACCGCTACAACAATGCACCGGTCGCAAAAGCCTTTATTAAAAATTTTGGATTGAAGAAAGGTGCAATGGCTTCGTCGGTTGCACATGATAGCCATAACATAGTTGCAGTAGGTGTAGATGACGAAAGCATTTGCAAAGCAGTGAACCTGGTGATTGAAAAACAAGGTGGCGTAAGTGCTGTTAGTAACAACAAAGAAATGATCGTAGCATTACCTGTTGCTGGCTTAATGAGCAATGAAGATGGTTATACAGTAGCAGCTAATTATACAGCTATTGATAAAATGACGAAAGAAGAGTTAGGGTCTACACTCGGCTCTCCTTTTATGACACTTTCCTTTATGGCCTTATTAGTGATACCCCATTTAAAACTTAGTGATAAAGGATTGTTTGATGGAGATAAGTTTGAGTTCATTAAGTAACTGCACAAAGTAAAAATTAATTTTATCCTACCTTTATACCATGCCGGAAAAAGCAAAACCCATATTTAACAAACGAATTTTTTGGGATGTTGTATTTGAAAATATCAACTACGATACCAAAGCCAATTTTGTAATAGAACGGGTATTTGAGCGGGGCGATGTAGAAGACATTCGCAATTGCCGCCGCTATTATGGAGATGAAAAGGTGACTGAAGCATTACTACATGCCAAATTTTTACCGGAGCATACTATGTATCTTGCCAGTGCTGTCATCAACAAACCACTAAAAGATTTTAGATGTTACATCTTGAGACAGTCGAACCCCACACTTTTTCCATATTAAAACAATTAATGGAGCTACCGGAGCTAAAGGATTTTTCTTTAGTCGGCGGCACGGCGCTGTCACCTTTTATATGGACATCGAATATCTGTAGACTTAGATTTGTTTTCTAATAAGCCATTTGAAAACGAAACAATTATCAGTGGTCTCGAAGAAAAATTTGGATCCACTTTTGTTAACCGTTCAACAAATCCACGGTTTGGAATTTTTGGATTTATTGAGAATCTTAAAGTTGATATTGTTCGACATCCGCATCCCTTAATAAGGCCGGAGTTAACTATAGATGACATTCGAATGTTCTCTACCGAAGATATTATTGCTATGAAAGTGCAGGCGATTTTAGGAAGAGGAAAAAAGAAAGACTTTTGGGATATAGCAGAACTCTTGCAACATTTCTACATAGCCGATTTCATACAATTTCATAAAGAAAAATACACCACTCAAAATTTATTGATAACGGTTCCACAAGCTATTATTTTTTTTGCCGATGCAGAAGAAAGCGAAGACCCTATTAGTTTGAAAAATCAAACCTGGAATGAGGTGAAAAAATCAATTACTGCCGAAGTAAGTTCCTATTTGAAATAGCAACCTGGTAATAAGGCATTTTTGATGGAGTTTCGTTTACATTCTCTCAGCTACTTACTCATCAAAACATATTACCAACTTTCACAATCCCTTAATAAGTAAACAAGGCTATTTCTGCATCTAATACGTAACTAAGGTATAGACCCGGCAGGGTTGATAAGTGAGGATGGGAAAGGGTCGAGCCGATTAAAAAGCCCTTGTTATGAAAAAACATCTACACATCTCCGCAACCTTCGATGAACCAGCTTTTGTACAAAATTTGGTGGAACAATTAGCCTATCGCCGTTATGAAATGGGTTATGGCAATGTTCAGGTTCCCCGTGGATTTAAAGCTATTGAAACATCATCTACAGAAACATATGTAAGCGGAACATTAGCTATTAATATTACGGATGAAGAACCCCTCAATATGCCTTTTATTACCTGCTTTATTTTTACCTGTGTAAAAGGAAAAACAGACCCTTACCAGCTTATTTGGAGTAGTTCGTTGAATTAAACTGCCCTTTTTTAAAATCTGGTTCCTTTTTCACCCTTCGTTTCCTGTCATTCACCGAGTTCTGGCGGCAAAGCACCCATTCGCTATTGTCTTTCTCCAATACGCCACTTAGTTTTGGTTAAAATAAGAGCAAGATGAGAAACGATTTCAATAACTCAAGAGACGAACGCCGCAACAGCTGGAATGATGGCTTAGATTTCGATGGCAATAAAGGTCATATATGGACGGGTGTTTTCATTTTGGCAATTGGTGTAGCCGCTTTAATTAAAGTAAGCAACCCAGATCTGCCCCGTTGGCTTTTTAGCTGGAAAACATTTTTGATTGCTCTCGGTCTTTTTATAGGTGTTAAACATAGTTTTAAAGGAGGCACCTGGGCAATAATGATATTGATCGGTGGAGCTTTCTTGCTTACTGATATATATCCTGAGATTTCTATTCGCCGCTATATATGGCCCGGCGTTTTAATACTGGTTGGTATTGCACTTATTTTAAAACCTAAACGCAGTTTTCAAAGCTGTGATACGGTAGGTTCAAAAAAAAAAGATCCCAACTCTGGAGTAGCTGATGCAATAGTAATTGAAGAAACCTACGAAAGCCAGAAAGATGTGCCAGAAGATTTTGTAGATAGTACATCCTTTTTTGGCGGTGCTAAAAAAAATATCATTTCCAAAAATTTTAAAGGCGGCGACATTGTAAATGTTTTCGGAGGAACCGAACTCGATCTTAGCCGTGCCGATTTTAATGGCACTGCTATTATTGACCTGACTACCATTTTTGGCGGCACCAAATTAGTAGTGCCTTCCAACTGGACAGTTAAGTCGGAAGCGGTTACCATTTTTGGTGGGATGGAAGACAAAAGGAATGTGCAAGCATTAAGTGATTCAGCACAAAAGATTTTGATCTTAAAAGGCACAATAATTTTTGGTGGCATTGAAATAAAAAGTTTTTAACCTGATGCAACGTAGTAATACGTAAATGTTGTAATCAACAATCAAAACCAACAACCATGAACTGGTATCTTGCAAAAATGGTCTTTCGCATAATTTGTGGAGATGGCAATCATACTGCACAATTTGACGAACAACTTCGCCTGGTAGCTGCCGGCAGCCTGGAAGAAGCTTTTCATAAGGCCCAATTAATGGGTGGAAAAGAAGAAGAAATGTTCTTTAATAATAACCAGCAATTAGTGCAGTGGCAGTTTATTAGTGTTAGCGAATTGTACCAATTGAATGAATTGATTGATGGCGCAGAAGTATATTCCAGAATAGAAGAAAAGGAAAATGCGGATAGCTACCTGCATATTGTACATAAAAAAGCAGAGCAAATAAGGTTTGGAACTCCAATCGATTTATTGAACCTTGCATAAGCAGCATGACCAACTCACCGCTTTCTATATTAAAATTCCGCATCATTTTCATACTGGTATGGCTTGTACTTTTGGCGGATAATGCTATGGTGATCCATTTTTTTGGAATGCCCTGGACCGCTGCCATTATTGACAGTGCCATTGGCAATACACTATTATTATTGGCGAGCCTTTTAGTAATGAATACACTGCGCTTCTATTTGCCCCGTGGCACCCAGTATATCAATATTTTTTCTATCTGCCTTTTTCTTACTATTCTTTGGTTAATACTTACCAAGCTTTTTTTACGGCTGGCGTTAAGTGAGTATGAAGGTTATAGCAACCTGTTGCAACATTCTTTATCGATCCGTTTTAGTATTGCTTTCTTATTGCTCGGCTGCATTACCTTAATTAGTATTTTATGGTACAACCAGCAGGAGCAAAAAGAAAAAGAAGATCGGAAAACAGATGCCGAAAAATTAGCGAAAGAAGCGGAATTATTTAAACTACGCCAGCAATTGCAGCCTCACTTTTTATTTAATAGCTTGAATTCAATTAATGCCCTCATTGGAAGCCGTCCCGTAGAAGCAAGAAAAATGGTGCAGCAGTTATCAGATTTTTTAAGAGGCACTATCCGCAAAGAAGAAACACAATGGGTAACTTTCAGTGAAGAATTACAATACTTACAATTATATCTTGATATTGAGAAAGTTCGGTTTGGCAACCGGCTTGCTACCGTTATTGATATGGAAGAGAGTACGGAAGAATTAAAAATTCCTACCTTACTGTTGCAGCCAATTGTAGAAAATGCTATTAAATTTGGACTATATGATACAACAGGTGAAACCATCATTCGATTGTATGCTAAAAAAGAAGGCGATGATCTCCTAATTCGGGTAGAAAATCCATTTGATCCTGAAACATCATCACCAAAACTGGGAGTTGGGTTCGGTCTTCAATCGGTGCAAAGAAGATTATACTTATTGTTTGCAAGAACCGATCTCTTAGTAACGAATGCAAAAGAAAATATTTTTACAACTATCGTAAAAGTTCCGCAAGGATTAATATCATGAACAAAGTAATTATTATTGACGACGAGCCATTGGCAAGAAGCATTGTAGTTGAATACCTGCAAAATCATCCGGACCTGGAAGTAGTGCAGCAATGTGGCGATGGTTTTGAAGGTTTAAAAGCTATACAGCAGCACCAACCCGATCTTATTTTCTTAGATATTCAAATGCCCAAGATCACCGGCTTTGAAATGCTGGAATTAATTGAGCAACCACCGGGAGTTATTTTCACCACTGCGTTTGATGAATATGCGATAAAGGCATTTGAATCGCATGCAGTAGATTATTTATTAAAACCATTCAACCAGGAACGATTTGATAAAGCGATCGCTAAATGGAATGAGCAAAAAACAAATTTGCCGGAAAAGATGACGCAGAGTGTGTTGGAGTCTGCTTCTTCATCTCCAGCACAGCGGCATCGTATCGTTGTAAGAAACGGCAGCAAGATCAAGATCATTTCAGTTACCGATGTATTTTATCTGGAAGCGGCAGATGATTATGTAAAAATTCATACACAAGAAGGTTACTTCTTAAAAAATAAAACGATGACGCATTTTGAGCAGTCGTTAGATGAGCAGTTGTTTGTTCGTTCGCATCGTTCCTACATTGTAAATGTACAACAGATAACAAGAATTGATCCTTATGAAAAGGATAGTCATGTAGCTATACTTCGTTCAGGTGCAAAAGTGCCGGTTAGCAGAAGCGGATATGGAAGGTTAAAGGAAGTGCTGGGTTTATAATCATTCGTAATGTACTTCGAAAACATAGCCTAACCAGGAAGGCTTCATGTACAAACCTTTTAAATGCCACGGTTTGTAAGTAGGCGAATAAAATAATGCAGTACGGGGAAATTGCGGGGAAGTGAATTGATAACATTGGGCCTCTGTAGCATAATACCGGAATGAATCAACCAACACAAATCCTTTCTGCATAAACTCATTCATTAACAGGTCGCTTAAATCTTTTTTATGAACTGTTTGTGCTATGCGCCAGGTAGCTTGTGGTTCTGATGAAAAATAAACAGTAGAAAAAGGCATCACAAATTCTTTACCGGATGAATCCATAACCATTCCCCTGTTCAAACTGGTGTACTCTCCCTTCTTGGTATAGAAAAAATCCTTCGATCTTTCTTTCATAAACAACTGAATACAGGAAATATCTTCGCACCTGGATAATTGCATCAGATCATCGCTACTTAATGTGCTGCGGGTAGGTCCAGCGGGAGCATTAGCCGCATCTTCCTGCATTACTTTATCCAGGTCAGCAGCATCTACTGCTCTTTTATTAGATTTACTTCCACAGGAAGAGAACAGCAGTAGCAAAATGCAGGCTTTGATGAAAATGATTTTTGTATTCATAATTTCTATTGCTTTATGCGATAAAATTTATACTCCACTGTATCAAATAAGCTATTGTCGCTCAATATTAAGTTATCGTACTTGCTTACTGTAGAGTTATAAGGTGTAACAGACCTGATGTAATAGTTGAATAGTGTATCACCATTTTCCCGAAAGCCATACAGACGGGGGAAATAATTCATATTGCGACTGGTGGAAGATGTTATTGAAAAATCCCCTTTCACTTTTATTGTATCATTAGCTGGAAATTGTATTTGCATATATTCTAGTGTACCGTCTCTTTTCAACCGGAATTGTACATATCCATTTGATGATTTACTAGCCCATGTGCCAAGCATTTCTTCCCCTTCCCTCACCACATCTTTACCGGTAACTTTCTCCACCTTCTTGTCAACACATGTACGAAGAAATAAAAACAAAGAGACCGCAACTACTAATATGAATATATATAACAGACGCATTAACAACTTAACATTTTAGTGTGCCCTTCTTCTTTTAATAATTCCACCCGATGCTTCCTTAATAGTGCTGGCAAATACAAATGCCTTAGGGTCTACATTATGCACCAGGTTGTTTAGTTTTCTAAGCTCCAGACGGGTAATGACGGTGAAAATAATATCAACATCTGCACTTACTTCAAAATTGCCGGGCAAAAATCCTCGTTCGCCTTTGTACACAGTGATGCCTCTGCCTAAATTATTTACTAATTCATATTTGATGGCTTCACTTTCAGCAGAAATAATAGTTACGCCGGTATAAGCCTGCAAACCTTCAACCACATAATCGATTGTTCGTGTAGCAGCAAAATAAGTAAGGATGGAATACAATGCTGTTTCTATTCCAAACTTCAAAGCAGCAATGGTGAAAATGAGAATATTGATTCCTAATATAATTTCTGTAATGGTAAAAGACGTTCTCTTCAACGTATATAATGCCAATACTTCTATCCCATCTAATGCCGCACCTGCCCGCATTACTAAACCAATGCCGATACCCAGAAATACGCCTCCGAAAATAGAGATCAGTAATTTATCATCGGTTAGCGGGTAGCCTGGTATTAAAAACAAGCAAAGACCGAGCAATACCACACTGGCAAATGTTTTAATCGCAAAACTTTTACCTACGGAAAAATAACTGATGATAACGAGTGGCAGGTTAAATATTACAATTACGACTGCCAAATTAAAATGATACAACTCATGTGTAAGTAATGACAATCCAGTAATACCCCCGTCAAAAAAATGATTGGGCACCAAAAATTCTTTCAATGCAAAGCTGGCAATGATGACACCAAAAATTATAAAGCATGCATCTTGCAAATTTTCTGAAAAGCTTGGTTTATGCGAATGGCCGGCTGTAGCTCTGATACCTGACTTTATTTCTAACAGTGTCATTTTCTTTTGAGACTCATTTTCCATTTTAGCAGTATCTGTAAAATAACTGTGAGCAGATAAAAAATCAGCTTGCTTTAATTGCCACTCTTCCTTGGTTTTTACAAAGCCGGTTTTTTTAAATTCCGCCAACATTTTATCTGTGTTGGCTTTGTATTGATCGGTACCGAGGTAGTATAGATCCGCATCACATAAATATTTCGCAAGTTCCGTTTTGGGTGATTGTGGCAGGCGGGTTGCCATGATCATTTCACAAATGGTAGCAATTTCATTTTCGCCATACCCAAATTGCGGAAGATATTTCTTTGCCAATTTGCAGGAGAGTTCTTCATGCTTATCATGATTTTCCAGAAAACCGGCATCATGAAATAACGCTGCTGTTTTAAGTAACAGCAAATCTTGCTCTCCAATTTTCTCTGCTTTAGCCAAATGCTCTGCTGCTGCAATTACGCTTTTTGTATGTGCAGCATTATGATACGTAAGCCAGGCTGGCAATTCTTTCTCCAGCTTTTCTATAAGAAATAAATAGGCTTGTTCGTATTGCATTGCTTAGGCTTTCAGTTGAAGTAATTAATCCAGTACTTCATAAATCATTATGGCGTTCGATTTATTTTTTACATTCACTTCTCCTACCTGGCGACAGTTGAATGATTCTTTTACTTTCTCATAAGATGTTTCACTAATAATAATTTGCCCGGGTGATGCGGCAGATTGTAGCCGTTGTGCTGTATTAACAGCATCACCAATCACCGTGTAATCTAAGCGACGCAAACTGGCAGAGCCAATATTACCGGAAATCATTTCACCGCTGTTTACACCAATTGAAACCTGCGGTGTAAAAGCAACATGCTCATTTAATGAAGGAAGAGTTGCAATTTTGGACCGAACAGCTAATGATGCGTCTATCGCCCTGTCTAAATGATAATCGCCACGGAATACCGCCATAATTGCATCGCCAATAAATTTATCTACATAACCACCCTGTTCAATAATCTCTTTCACCATTACATCAAAATAACTGTTCAGCAATTTTACCACCATATCAGGTGATTCATTTTCGCTGATAGATGTAAAACTGCAGATATCGAAAAAAGCTACAGAAGCTTCTACTGTTTCGTTGGCAATTAGAGAAGATTCAAATTCCCGGCCACCCATAAAGTTGAGTACCGTTTCATCCACATACATTTTCAGGATATTATTTTCCTTTATGGCCTTCATCGTTTCCCGTAACTGGCCTACATGCTTGATGGTTTTATCCATTGTAAGTTCCAGGTCTTCAAAATTTACTGGCTTGGTAATAAAATCAAAAGCACCCCGGTTCATGGCGGTGCGGATATTATCCATATCACCATAGGCAGAAACTATAACCGATTTAAGCAGACCGTTTTGTTCACTCAATTTAGTGAGCAATGTAAGTCCATCCATTTCCGGCATATTAATATCACTCAATACCACATCTACATCCTGGTGTTGCTCTAATTGCTCTAAAGCTTTTACACCATTGATAGCAAACACAAATTCGTATTCTTGGGCTCTGATCTTCTGCCGGAATTTTTGTTTTATTAAAACTTCCAAATCAGTTTCATCATCAACCACTAAAATCTTTGCCATCAGCTTATGGTTTTTAATTTTTCCTTTAATGCTGTGAAGTCAACGGGCTTGGTCAAAAAATCATCAGCGCCTAATTGCTTTGCAGTATTATAATTTTCTGCATCACCATATGCTGTTATCATCATTACTACAGGTGGCGGCTTGTGGTATTTCTTTTTTATTTGATCCAGCAGATCCAGGCCACTCATGCCCGGCATATTTATGTCGGATAAGATTAAAACAGCCTCCTGCTCATGCTGATTAAGGTAGGTAAGGGCTTCCTCGCCGGAAAAGGCGAAGTCAAATCTTAATTCTCCGCTTTTAATTTCCTTGCGGAACCGTTGTTCAAAAAGGGTTTGAACATCTTTTTCATCATCAACTACCAGAACTTTCATTTATGGGTGCTTTATTGGTGAATGTATGATTTATACTGGCAAAATAATGGTGAATTGAGCAAATTCCCCTTCTTTGGTTTCCACTTTCAATTCACCAGCATGGCCTTTAGTTATAATATCATAACTCATGCTCAATCCAAGGCCAGTTCCTTCGCCAGTAGGCTTGGTGGTAAAGAAGGGCTGGAATATTTTATCAATTACTTTTTGTGGAATACCATTACCGTTATCTCTTACTATAATTTTTACCGTATTTCCCTCTTTTTGAGTAGTGGCTGAAACTACAGGGCTGTAATTTTCATCCAGCTCTTTTTTCTTTTGCATAACGGAGTAAAAGGAGTTAGTAAACAGGTTGAGAAATACCCGGCCTATTTCCTGCGAAACGATATTGATAGTTGAAAGGCTGCTGTCAAAAGAAGTATCTGTTTTTGCATTAAACGATTTATCCTTTGCCCGCATACCATGAAAACTCAGGCGCATACATTCATCCAGCAAATTATTAATATCGGTAGGTTCTTTTTGGCCGCCGCCACTACGGCTATGCTGCAGCATTCCCTTTACAATAGAGTCGGCCCGTTTGCCATGAAAAGCAATTTTTTCATTGTTTGCCTTTATATCATCTGCAAGACTGATGGCATCTTCCGTTTTACCTGCTTTTAATTCTTCCTTCATTTCATCAATCAGCTCGGTATTTACTTCAGAGAAATTATTTACAAAGTTTAACGGGTTTTGAATTTCATGTGCAATGCCTGCGGTGAGTTCTCCGAGTGAAGCCATTTTTTCGGATTGGATGAGTTGGGATTGGGTGGATTTGAGATTCGTCAGGGTTTCTTCTAAAACCAAATTAGCTTTCTGTTTTTGTTTGTTGTTGCGATAAAATACAAAGGCAAGTATTGACAATAAACCCAAACCAGTGATTAGTCCAATGGTACGGATTTTATTTTTTGAAGCAACACTTTCCTGTGCCGCTTTCTCTAATCGCATCTGCTCTTCAAAGTTGCTATTTTGAAATTGGTTGATTTTATCGATGCGGTCTTTATTCAAACTATCGCTCAATGTTTTCGCAATAGTTAGATAAACCAATGCGCTGTCTGCATTGCCCTTCATTTTCCAGGCAGAGGCAATCAGGTTGGTTGATGTGCTTATTGAAGGTGCCGCTTTTAGCTGATATCCTAGTCTCAGAGCTTTTGAAGCATAGATTAGCATCGAATCGGTCTGATTTAGCTTTTCAAATAAGTCTGCCATAGCATTATTACTCGAGATTTCACCCTGCAAATTGTTTTGTTGATTAGAAACAAAAATTGCATTTTTAAAATAAGTTTTAGCTGAGTCTAATGAGCCTCTTTTTAAGTATATATATCCGATATTTACAAGGATATTACCTAAATAGGTTTTCCAGCCTCCTGTGCTATTAGCATTTTTCAATGCACGGTTTGAATATATCAAGGCAGAGTCTAATTTTTCCATACTGAAGTAAATAGACCCTATATTCATATTGGCGGTAACATTACCGTATTTACTTTTGATTTCTTCTTGAATCAATATAACTTTTTTAAAATACTCAATGGCTTTTTCAGGATTACCTGCACCCCTATAAGTATTGCCTAATTGATGAAAGACGCCCACTTTTCTTGAAATCCTGAATTTTTCAACGTCAGCTGCAAATTCATCATCAGGCGGTATGTATGCACCTTTTTCATTTTTTTTATCTTGTATAATTGCCAGTGCTTCATTGCACAATTTAAAGCTGAGTGAATAATTGGATTGCTTTTGAATTAAGTAGGATTTATTTAATAGAAAACCTGCCACCCAAAGTGGTTGATTGATTTTATAGGCAATAGCTATTGCCTTTTCTATATGATACATGGCACTATCCCTGTTAGTTTCTACATAATATCTATTCAGCCCAAAAAGTGTGAGCATTTTTACCGTATCATTAGCTGAATATTTCAATGCAGCATGTAAACTGTCTAATTCTTTTTCCTTCGATTGAGCTTTAGCGAAAAATGGCAGTAAAAGCAACAATGATATTTTAATAAATGATTTCATTATGTAGCTGGTATCTGAATAGTAAATATTGAACCTTCTCGCTCTGTTGTTTCTACTTTTAACTCACCGCCGTGGGCTTTAACAATATCATAGCTTAAAGATAAGCCTAATCCAGTTCCCTGCCCGGTGGGTTTGGTGGTAAAGAAAGGTTGAAATATTTTATCTAAGATTTTTTGAGGTATGCCATTGCCGTTGTCTTTTACTGATATGAGAACTTTGTTGTTTTCTTTCTTTGTATTAACTGAAACAGTAGGCTCATAACTACTATCCGCCGCCGCTGAAGCTTTGGCGGACACAGCATAAAATGCATTGGTAATTAAATTTAAAATTACTCTTCCAATATCCTGCGGTATAATGTTGATGTTGCCGATGGTTTCATCAAGCTCTGTTTTTAATAGCGCATTGAACGTTTTGTCCTTTGCCCTTAACCCATGATAAGCCAGTCGCAAATATTCATCGGCTAATGCATTGATATTGGTGGGTTCTTTTTTACCACTACCACTGCTGCTGTGTTGCAGCATGCCTTTCACAATGGCATCAGCTCTTTTGCCGTGGTGGTTTATTTTTTCTTCGTTAGCTTTAATGTCATTTGAAAGTTCAATCGCATCATCAATTTTTCCTGCTTTTAATTCCTGTTGCATTTCATCAATCAATTCTTTGTTTACTTCCGAAAAATTATTGACGAAGTTCAACGGGTTTTGAATTTCATGTGCAATGCCTGCGGTAAGCTCACCAAGGCTGGCCATTTTTTCGGATTGAATGAGTTGGGACTGTGTGGATTTTAAATCTTCCAATGATTTCTTAAGCTCACTTGTTCTTTCTTCCACCTTTACCTGGAGTGTTTCCTTTTCCTGTCGCAATCTTCTTTCTCTCCACAAACTGAACACTCTTAAAGCAAAAAGAAACAGCAATGCATACAAAGTATAAGCCCACCATGTTTTCCACCAGGGTGGTAATATTGTAAAAATATAATCGAAAGACTTACTCCATTCTCCACTTTCGCCAATGGCTCTTACCTGGAAAATAAATTTTCCATTGGGCAGGTTGCGGTAATCGGCCATCGTTTCTGTAGTGGGGTTACTCCATTTATTATCCAAACCCAGCAAACGAAAGCTGTATTTTATTTTAGTGGGTGCATGCCAATCCATAGCCGAGTATTGAAAGCCGAGGTGATTTTGGCCGGATGGTATTCTTGGATTGATGGGATAATTCTCATACAACTGCACACTATCAAACTTTAATTTTTGAATGCTGCTGTCTGATGTGTTGATGTAAGCCGGCAATGCTTCGTTGATGTACAACTGCCGCAGACTTACGACCGGTGGTAGTTTCGAAGGCTTGTATATATCCTTCTTCATTTTATTTACACCTCCGCCGTATGTAGGAATCCAAAAATTGCCATCCTTATCTTCTACCACCTTGCTTAAAATGTTATTGGATAAGCCTTCCGCTGTTGTAAAATTGAGAAAAGTTTTGCCATCGAATTTTATCAACCCACTTCTTGATGTTATCCATAAAATGCCTGTTTTGTCTTCAAATATTGACCCAACACTATTAACGGGTAACCCTTGTGCTGCCGTAAAATTTGTGAATATGCCCGAATGGCCTTGCTTAGATGGCTCATACCTAATAAGCCCGTTACCTGTAGCAAACCAGATATAACCATTGTTATCTTCTAAAATGCTGCTAACACCGCTGGGTAACCCTTCTGCTTCAGTATAGTGTACAAAAGTACCCGACTGCCCATCCACTGCAGGTGTATATTTGGTTACACCAATACCCGATGCAGCAAACCAAATGTTTCCTGATTTATCTTCCCTTATTGAACTTGTAGCTCGGTTGATGTAACCTTCAGCTTCCGTATAATGAAAAAAAGCAGCCGGCTTACTATCTTTTGCCGGTTCGTATCGGGTAATGCCACCGCCATTTCCACCAAACCACATATGCCCTCTGCTGTCTTGCAAAATAGGCCGCACATCGGGCACGGAAATCCCTTCAGCCGTTCCAAAACGATAATAAGACTTACCATCATATTTTATTAACCCTCGGGTTGTACCAAACCAATGATTTCCCTCATTATCTTCATAAGTTCCAAAAGAATAAGTGAAAGGATATTGAGTTATGTTTTTCGTTTGCCCGGCTTCATTGTATTTATTGACGGCTGTTATTGAACTAAACCATAAGTTATCCTTTCTGTCTCTATAGGCATTGGTGATAAAATTATCAGCAAGCCCATCTGATTTTGTATAATGTTGAAAATGGCTTGTGTTTATCCGGTTTGCCCCCGCCCCCATAGTACCAATCCATAAATGCCCCGACCTGTCTTCAATAATGCCATTTTGGGGAATTAAATTAAATGAAAGACCTTCTTCTTCTGAAATATGAATAAACTGTTTCCCATCAAAACTGAATAAGCCACTTCCAATTGTTCCGAACCATATTTTACCTGACTTGTCTTCTATGATAGAACTAACATCGTTATTGGAAAGTCCATTGGTTGTAGAAAATTGAAAAGGAAAATTAATAAAATTATTGCCCTCCAATTTACTAACACCACCCCTGGTGCCAAACCAAAGAGCACCTGTTTTGTCTTGCATGATACACATCACCGAATCGTTTACAAGCCCTTGCTTTGTGGTAAAATGAATGAAAGACTTGCCATCAAATTTGTTTATTCCTTCCGCTGTGGTGAACCATAAATTACCGGCCCTGTCTTCGAGTACAGAAGAAACATCATTATTAGAGAGCCCTTCATTAGTGGTATAGTTGGTTAAAGTTCCACCCGCATTGTTTTTAGCTGGTTCCAGTTTGCTCACACCACCATTAGTGGCAAACCAAATATTACCCACCTTATCCTCTATGGTTTTCCAAACCCAGTCTCCTGCAAGCCCTTCGGTTTTGCTAAAAGTGGTGAAGGTTTTGCCATTAAAGTGGCTTACCCCGCTGCGTATATGACCAAACCAGAAATTGCCTTTACTGTCTTGAAAAATAGAACGGAGATCATTATTCAACAATCCATTATCGGTTCTGTACAAAACAAATGATTTACCATCATAGCGGCTCACCCCTCCACCACTGGTGCCTATCCAGAGATAGCCGTCTTTATCTTGAAACATAGCACCCACCCATTGCTGTTGCAGGCCCTGGTCTATATTTAATTGCTGTATATCGTATTTGGCATTATCATTTATACGCAATGGCAGGGCAGGGTTTGTTTTGGGAGAAAATAGCTTTGATGTTTTGCCTTTGGTAGTAAAGGAATTACCTGTTGGCGTAGTGCCGCCCAGCAGGTTTTGTATATTGTAGCCCTGCAGGCTGTTTGCAGCATTGTGTTTGGTGAGTTGGCTTTCATCCACTGTTGTTTTTTTCAAATTTTCTGGTATAGGAAAAACATTATCCATTGGTTTAATGGGGCTCACTTTGGGTGTTACCAGCAGCACCTGTGGCTTGGCAATACTATCCATGTTTATTCTTTTGCCAATAGCAGGTATGGGTATGCCAGTTGGTATAATTTTACCATCAAAGGTGGTTATAGGTTCCACCGCTCTACCCGTTACTACATTTACTTTGTAGCCACCCTTGGGGTTGGCTTCCCAACTTTTGGGTGGGGTATAGAGCGATGGTGGTGCAGTTCTATCATCTTTGGGGGTGCTGGTGCAGGCTGCTACGAGGAGCAGTGGCAAGAGGAATTTTAGATTACTTGCCTGTATCATTAATTTTATCATTATGCAGTTGGTATTTGAATAATAAATGTTGACCCTTCGTTTTCTTTGGTTTCTACCTTTAACTCTCCACCATGTGCTTTTACAATATCATAACTCAATGATAAACCTAAACCTGTACCCTGTCCTGTTGGTTTGGTAGTAAAGAAGGGTTGAAATATTTTATCCAATATTTTTTTTGGAATGCCGTCTCCATTATCTGCTACACTGATCTCAACTTTATTGCTACCATCCTCCTGTGTTGTTTTGGAAGTTTTAACCGTTACACTCGGTTCATAAATATCAAAACCTGATTTAGCTTTCTCATTGGTAGCATAAAATGCATTGGTAATCAAATTAAGGATCACTCGTCCTATATCCTGGGGAATTATATTGACGTTACCAATATTTTTGTCATACTCCGTTTTCAACGTTGCATTGAAATTTTTGTCTTTTGCTCTTAACCCATGATAAGCCAGTCGTAAATACTCATCAGCCAGTTTATTAATATCCGTTGGTTCTTTTTTACCGCTACCGCTGCTGGAGTGTTGTAACATTCCTTTTACGATCGCATCGGCCCTTTTGCCGTGGTGATTAATTTTATCTTCGTTTGCTTTAATATCGTTTGATATTTCAATCGCTTCATCAATTTTTCCGGCTTTTAATTCCTGTTGCAACTCATCTACTAATTCTTTATTCACTTCACTAAAATTATTGACAAAGTTTAACGGGTTTTGTATTTCATGGGCAATGCCGGCGGTTAGTTCACCAAGGCTGGCCATTTTTTCGGATTGGATGAGTTGGGATTGAGTGGATTTTAAATCGGCTAATGTTTTTTCTAACATACTATTAGCTTTTTGCTTTTGCCGGTTGTTGCGGTACAGAATGATTGCTACTATTGAAAACAGGGCAAGCCCCCCTAACAACAAGCCGGTGCGAATTTTATTTTGGTAGGCCACTTGCGCCGCTTCAATATCTCTTCTTCGTTGCTCTTCTTCAAATGTCAGCATTTGAATTTGCTGATTGGTACGTATGCTGTTAACACTATCGTTGGCAGCGGAATATACTTTCCAGTATTTCACGGTACTATCTGCATTGATGTTTTGATAATACTCTGTCAATTTCTTTGCAGGCTTCAGCACTAAATTGTTCATTTCTGTTCCGCTTACAATATATACTGCTTTTTTAAAATAGTATGTCGATGAATCGTACTGCTGTATACGGTTAAAGTGTTCCGCTATAGCAACATAGGTTGTATTCAAGTAGCGGGGCGACCTTGTAGTGTTTGCTAAATTCCATGCCAGTTCGAAATATTTTTTTGCACTGTCAGCCATGTTCTTTTGACTATATATACTGGCAATGTTTGAGAAAACGGCACTCTGATTTCCAACGCCTGGTGTATTATCAATCCTGTTAAGTGCTTCGTTTGAATAATATAGTGCTGAGTCGTAATTACCCATGTTATAATATACTACACCTATGTTCATACAAGCATACCAGATGTCATTCCTGCCAGCGTTTTCAAAAAGCCGAAATGCTTGCCGGTAAAGGGTTAAGGCTTTTTCATTTTCCAACCTGTCTTTATAAATATGGGCCATTTGGTTAAGTCCAAAACCCAATAGAATTTTATTACCTGTTTGTTCAGCCATTGCCACCGCTTTACGGTGCAATTCTAATGCCTTTACATAGTTGCCAGTAAGCCTGTATGCCTGACCAGCAGCACTTACTGCAGCCGATTCAGCGAAGATGTCGTTCTTTTTTTTTGCTATATCAAGAAGTTTCTGACTAAGGCGCAGGAGTTGTAATGGAAATCCGTCAATGGCAGTACCATACAAAGCTGTAATCAGATCAGCTTTCTTGTCTTCATCCTTTTCTTTTACGAGTAAGTTGAGGATGGAATCACAGCGCAGTTGAATCTGCTGAATTACATTTTCCTGGCTGCGGGCAGTTTGACTAACAGCAATTAAAAAGAAGAAAAGAAAAAATTTATTTCTCATGTATCAGCAATTTATTTTTTGTCAGCGACTAATAAAGTTAATCATATAGGTAAGTGAATAATAAATTCAGCGCCTTCGCCCTCCTTCGTTTCTACTTTCAACTCCCCACCATGAGCTTTTACAATATCATAGCTTAATGATAAACCTAAACCAGTTCCTTGTCCTGTTGGTTTGGTGGTGAAGAAGGGCTGAAATATTTTATCTAATACTTTTTGCGGAATGCCATTACCGTTGTCGGCAACTTTTATTTCAACCTTGTTGCCAATTTTCTTTGTATTTACTAAAACAGTCGGTTCATAGCCTTCCGGTTGTTCTTTCTTTTTTTCTGCCACCACATAAAACGCATTGGTAATCAAATTGAGAATAACCCTTCCAATATCCTGCGAAATGATACTGATGTTGCCAATCGTTTTATCAAAATCTGTTTTCATCGTTGCATTAAACGATTTGTCTTTTGCCCGCAAACCATGATAGGCTAATCGTAAATACTCATCTGCCAATGCATTGATATCGGTAGGTTCTTTTACACCGTTGCTGCTACGGCTGTGTTGCAACATTCCTTTTACAATGGCGTCGGCTCTTTTGCCGT
Organism: Bacteroidia bacterium Ga0077558; assembly: GCA_001464625.1. Lineage (GTDB taxonomy): Bacteria > Bacteroidota > Bacteroidia > Chitinophagales > Chitinophagaceae > JJ008. The sequence goes on from LNFJ01000036.1 coordinate 42,503, forward strand.
GATGATTTATTTTTTCTTCGTTTGCAATTACATCATTGGCAATTTCTTTTGCATCAGCAATATTCCCTTTATCTATTTCGTCTTTCATCTCAACCAGCAACTCTTTGTTTACTTCTGAAAAATTATTAACAAAGTTTAACGGGTTTTGTATTTCATGGGCAATGCCGGCGGTGAGTTCACCGAGGCTGGCCATTTTTTCTGATTGGATGAGTTGGGATTGGGTGGACTTTAAATCGGTAAGTGTTGATTCGAGCACTTGATTAGCCTTTTGTTTTGACTTAAATCGATAATAAAGTACCCCAGCCAGCAGCAAAACGAGAGCTGCGATACCAAAGGAGAAATATTTAGTGAGTGCGGCTATTTTATTTTCACTTTTTAATTTTGTAATAGAAAGCTCTTTGGCATTCATCTCCTGCTCTGTTTCAAAACTTAAAGAGCCGTACTTTTCCTGATCGGCCTGTATGCTATCCTGTAACGAAATAAAAGACGCCAGAGCTTCATTCGCTTTTTTATAATTGCCCGTTTGCTCATGTAATTGGGCTAGCAATTTATAATCTCTTAGTACATACAAACGCTGGCTTTTTAATCTCACAATATCCTTTTCAAGCAATGCTATTGCCTCATCAATTCTTTTTTGTTCGATCCGGATTAATGCTAAATAATAATCAGGTGCCATCGTTCCGGGCCGTGCATCAGCAGGTATCTTGTTCTCTTCAATCAACTTCCAACATTGCTTTAAGGCCGCTTCCGCTTCTTCCAACTCGCCGGTTTTAATTTTATAAAAGCCTTTGATTTGCAATGCCAGGGCTATATAATCAGGATTAGTGCTTGTATTTATATTCGTTTTATTGAGAACAAAGCCTAAATAATACATAACGCTGTCCAATTGGCCCGACATGAGTTTGATCTGTGCCATAGTGTTAGGTGAATTTCGATTTGGCCCTAACCCAATTCTCATGTCTTCATTGAAGTTAATACGAGCATACTTTTGTGCCTGATCAATATCTTCTTTTTGCAAGTAGTAAAACGCAATAACACCAATATTATTAAACCAGTTTCTCCTGCCAACCGGGTCTGTAAATGGAAAAATGCTACTATCTGTTATGGTATCGGCTCTCATATAACTTACCGATTTTTTCATATGGTAAATCGCCTGGTCAAGCAAGCCAATTGTTCTGTAAAAGCCTGCCAGCACATAGTAACAATTGGTGAGACCGGCTGAATCATTTTTGAGTTTATATTTTTTTAAATTTTGGTTGAAATACTGAAACCCCTCATTCAGCATATTGGAGTTTCGGTAAGGCAACCTCAATTGTCTAAGAAAGCCACCGATGATCAATGTAGCATTGGGTATCTTAGTTTTTTCCAGTTGAGCTAACTGGTATTTACCATAGTCCAGTGATTTGCTTTTATCGGTTGCTATTAAACTATTCAGAATGCTGTATTTTACTCTGTAACTCCAATACTCATCTTTTCCATCTATAAAGCGATTGCCTGTATTTTCCAGTGTTGCAATCGCTTCATCATTTAAAGTAGTTTTTTCGATCATGTTTACAGCATCCGTAAACCGTGCAGAGTCAATTCCTTTCCCGGTTTTACTACTGTTCATCATTTGCACAATTGAATCAATAGGGCTTTGCTGTGCATGCAAGTTCAACAGATTAGAACACAATAGAAATGTGAACAGTAGTTTCTTAAAAGATTGTTGTTTGCTCATTTTATTATTTAAGCTGGTAATGTGATTATAAATGTGCTTCCCTCCCCCTCTTTCGTTTCCACTTTCAATTCTCCTCCATGTGCTTTTACGATGTCATAACTCAAGCTCAACCCCAGGCCTGTTCCCTGCCCGGTGGGTTTGGTGGTAAAGAAGGGTTGAAAGATTTTATCGAGTATTTTTTGTGGGATTCCGTTGCCGTTGTCTTTTACACTTACAAGAACTTGATTGCCTTCTTTCTTTGTGCTGACGGAAACGGTTGGGGTGTATTCACCATCGACCTTCGCTAAAGCTTCGGTGGACACTGCATAAAAAGCATTGGTAATTAAATTCAAAATCACCCTCCCAATATCCTGTGGAACGATATTGATGTTGCCAATGGTTTTATCAAAATCTGTTATCATGGTTGCATTGAAGGATTTGTCTTTTGCCCGCAAACCATGATAGGCTAATCTTAAATATTCATCAGCTAATGCATTAATATCAGTAGCTTCTTTTTGATTACTACTGCTGCGGCTATGTTGCAACATACCTTTTACTATACCATCCGCTCTTTTACCATGATGATTTATCTTTTCTAAATTTTGAATCACATCATTCATGATGTCCTTTGCTTCTTCCGTATCACCTTTCTCTATGGCTTCTTTCATTTCATCCAGCAACTCTTTACTTACTTCACTAAAGTTGTTGACGAAGTTTAACGGGTTTTGTATTTCATGGGCAATACCAGCCGTTAATTCGCCAAGGCTGGCCATTTTTTCAGATTGTATCAATTGCTTTTGTGTAGACTGCAACTCAGTTAATGCATCTTCTGCTTTTTGCTTGGCTTCTTTAATGGCTATTAAATCCTGCTCTGCCTGAAATGCCTGTGCTTCCGCTTTTTTCAAATCAAGAAAACGGGTATAAGTGCTATCGAATACAGCAGCAAAACGTTCTAATGTACGAAGTGTATCGGCCGGTACCGGCACTGGCGTAGATATGGATAAATGCCCTTTGGAATAATAAGCTACCGTAATTACTCTTCGTCCGGCTGTATCGGAACTACTTACGGTAATACCGCTCATTTTATTTCGATAGTTAAGCCATCCTTCCAGTGCTTCTCCTGTAAGGTCAATTACCAATGATTTTTTATTGGCTTTCCATGCCTGTACCGAAGGTTGTAATACAGTTGGCTCATTCATATCCAGCTTGAAAGAACGGTTTTCCTGTGCTCCGCTTCCAGCCCAGCTTGTCACCCTAAAGTCAATCACTCCTTCGTCCTCATTATAAATGCCAATGGTAACCTGGTAAATATCTTCTGTACCTAATTTTTTAAATTCATTGAATAGAACGGTGGCAGTTTCCTGTAGTTCATTACTGCTTTGCATAGCCATTGTTCTGCTCCTTACTTTTTCCAATGCCGTTTCAATCTGAGCTTCTTTGGTTTGTTCTTCTGCTTTTTGCAAATCGAGATACCTTTTATATGCAAGCTCAAATACACTGGCGGCCCTTTTTTGCAGGTGTCTTACTTCATCTGAAATTTCTTCTCCTGTTACAGCCAGCAACGCCCCTCCTGCAAAAGTGGAAAAATGATGATAGCCAAATTCTGGAATGGCGCCTTGCCAATATTTTTTTATATCCGGAGATTTTTCAAAAAGGAGCAATACCCAATCTTTGAGTTGCTGACCTTTTGCCAGAATGGTGTATTCTTGTTGCCCACTTTGGTAGCAGTTAAAAAAAATCTTTGTCAACTCACAATCTTCTCTCTCGAATTGAAATTGGCCATAAATTATTTCTCCTTCAGTCAATATGGCGGGTCTAAGTGCATGCCAGGATTCGGCTAACCCTGATTTGCTATCATAAAGATGAATTACAGAAGCTTCCAATAGCGGCTGCCCAAGCAGCCCCATTTGCTCACGCAAAACGGATGTAACATCAAAAATTTCCCTAGAAGTATGCATAGCCAATGCTCTTGAACGAACCCTTTCCAATGCTGCTTCTATTTGAGCTTCCTTGGCCTGTGCTTCTGCCTTTTGCAAATCGAGGAAACGGGTATAGGTTTGTTCGAAAACTTTTGCGAAGCGTTGGAGTGTTTTTGCCTTATCATCTGAAAGCTCTTCTGCCCCAAGTACCTGCAATGCACCATAATTGAAAAACGCTGTTGATAGCTTCAGCGACTTTAATTCTATCATTACCTTTTTTGCATCTTCCGGAACATTTTTAAAATCAGTTTTGGTAAAAAATATTTTATCAAAATCTATTTTTCTTTTACCTGAATATTCAAATACCTGATACTTTACGCCTTGCTGCCACGCTGCAATCTGTACTTCATGGTAAGTATGATGTAACCTTGGTATATGATAACTTTCCGGATAAATTTCCTGTGTGAATCCTGAAACCCAGAATTGCATGTCCAATGTATCCTTATCAATGATAATGATGTTGCAGGCATGTGATGCAAAATCCAGTTCCTGTAACTGTTCATAAATTACAAGCACCGCTTCCCGAAGTTCATCACTATGCTGCATAGCCATTGTTCTTGCTCTTACTCTTTCTAATGCCAGTTCTATCTGTGCTTCTCTTGATTGTGCTTCTGCTTTTTGCAGATCGAGGAAACGGGTATATACTTGTTCAAAGGTTTTACCAAATCGTTTGAGTACCTCATTTTCTTCCTCTGTATAAGGAGTGTTTGAATAGTTTTGGATGGCCAGCGAAACATTTTCCATGAAGACTACAGCCCTGTACATACCCGGACTATCAAAAATTAATTTTTGTCTTTCTGCAGGAATATGTTTGAAATGCTGGAAGAAGTGCCGGAAAAATTGATTTTTTTCCTCGAAGGAGAGATGCTGCGTAATAAATGAGAGCCCTCTTTTCTTGGCTTCCTTCATTCCATTAAATCCAGGATTGTCAAAGTAGGGAATATGCAGTAATACGGAGTAGGGTTGACCGGGTACTGCCGTCCACATGTTAAAGTCATCAGTCTCCTTATAATTAGGGTCAAATTGTGCTGAGTCAATTTTGAAATTCAATAACCGAAATTGCTCAAACACTAATTGAATTACTTCCCTGAGTTCTTCACTCTTGTGCATGGCCATCGATCTTGATCGAACTCTTTCCAACGCTGCTTCTATCTGTGCTTCCCTTGCTTGTGCTTCTGCTTTTTGCAGATCGAGGAAACGGGTATAGGTTTGATCAAACACTTTTCCAAAGCGTTTAAAAATTTCATGCGCCTCCGGCACAGGCTCGTAGGTGATGAACAACAAAAATCCCTGTGAAAAATAGACACAATGAAAGATTTGAAAAGTAGGTAAAGGATGCCCCGCTTCAATAATGGAATCTAAAATTTTTCCTACTACCGGCAGGGTTCGCATGTATTTGTAATGCTTTACTAATGCTTTACCGCCCACTTCTTCCACATGAAAAGTTTGGCCTTTTTCATAAGCTTCTCTCATATGAATAAACGAAAGGTCTTTTGTAAGTGGCGCATGAAAAGATGGCTGCATTACCCCTTCACTGCTCATCCATAAAGTGATGCCCTGTTTACCCGTCTGTCCGGCAGGCAGGTCATCATCCCAAATACAATAGCCGGCACTCCATGCAGGCATGCCTAATGATTGTACTTGTTGGAATAATACATTGGCCGCTTCCGGTAGTTCATTGCTTTGCTGCATGCCCATTGTTCTGCTTCTCACTCTTTCCAAAGCAGTTTCAATTTGTGCTTCTCTTGCCTGGACTTCGGCTTTTTGCAAATCGAGAAAACGGATATAAGCCTGGTTGAATGCAATGGTAAAACGACTGATGATATCCTGCTGCTCTTCCGGCAAGGGTTCAAAACTGCCTGTTACGAGTGAACCAAACTCATCGGAAGAACCGGAGAGATGCACCTGCTTTGCGGCGGCCATAAACTTTTTTACCGGCTCTGGTAATTTTGCTAATTCTGTTTTACTGAAACCAAAGCGGTCCCAGTCTCTTTTTTCTTTTCCCTGAAACAGGTATGTCCATTTTTTCTTCCGCTGTTTACAATAATTGAGGTACATGAGGTGAGTGGGATGCTCATTCATTTGCACAAAAAAACCATTCTCCGCCAGCAGACCTTCCTGTCCGGCCATCCACCAGGTAATGCCTTTGTTCTCAGGGTTTACAATCATGATAAAGCACCGGTCGAGTTTAGCATCCAGTTTTGTCAATTCACCATAAAGCTTGTAAATGATTCCACTTAACGCAGATGAATCCATCATAGCCAATGAGGCTGCTCTAATTCTTTCTAATGCTACTTCTATCTGTGCTTCTCTTGATTGTGCCGCTGATTTTTGAATATCCACATACCGTTGATACGCCATATCGAAAACATTGCGGAATTTTTTCAGTACTTCAACTTCCTCTTTTGAGATGGGGCTAAAGGTAGAAATGCCCAATGCCCCCACACCGGTGGAGTAGAAATAATAATACAGTGCAGAAATTTTATTAAGCCGCGGGTCTTTGTATTCACCGCTGTTACGTCGTCTTTGCTTCCAGCTTTTTAATCCGTCTTTATTGATGACCAGTTTTGCAAAAGCATCTTTCGCTTTTCGTATTTTCTTTTGAAACTCTTCAAAGGCTGGGTGACTGCTATAAGCAAGCTTAGCAAAGTTTCCGCCTGAAAAATCGGAATAATCATAATCATGTAGTTGTCCATTTGCATCATCCCAGAAGTTAATAAGTGTATTTCGTAAGTCCTTAAAGCCCAGTGCTTGTAATTCGTTGAAAAAAACTTTGCAGATGTTTAGAATATCGCTGGGTGTATTCATGCCCATAGTGACGGCTCTTACTCTTTCCAGTGATGCTTCTATTTCTAACCCCCGGGTTTTCGTTAACAGTTCTGCCGTTCGTTGTGCCACTACCTGCTCCAGTTCCTTTAATTTTTTTTCTGCTTCACCTACATGAAAGGTGTCTTCTGTACTGCTTGCGGCATCGGGCATAGAACCATGAAACAAGACCATCTGCCACTTGTTGTGCTGATACTTAAAAACAGTACTGAAACACAAGTGCAAAGTGTGTTTATTCTTTTTATCGCCAATTTGTACCACTATTTCGTTGTGAAACTGTGCAGTGGTTTCATCAGTAAATTTTGGGCGGTACGGAGTAATGATCTTTGCTTTAAACAACATCCCTTTCGACTGTTGCCGGCTCTTCATAAGCATTTTCCTGTAGTCTTCTCTCGACTGTACTTTTTCATCGGCTGCAGTGCCAAAGCCGCTTACGTTTTCAGCAATGTACTGGTTAACGTATCGAAGCGGCGCCTTCATATCCAATATGCTTATTTCCATTGCACATTGATAGGCTTTTGCTAAATCTGCTTTTACTTGTTTGGACAACTTCATTTCTTTTCAATTAAACAGGTAAACAAATGATAAACGTTGATCCTTCACCTTCTTTCGTCTCCACTTTCAACTCCCCACCATGTGCTTTTACAATATCATAACTCAAACTCAATCCTAATCCTGTGCCCTGCCCGGTTGGTTTGGTGGTAAAGAAGGGTTGAAATATTTTATCGAGAATTTTTTGTGGGATACCGGAGCCGTTGTCTTTTACGGAGATGAAAACTTTGTTGTCTTCATTCTTAGTGCTGACGGAAACAGTTGGAGTATATTCACTATCCACTTTCGCTAAAGCTTCGGTGGACACTGCATAAAAAGCATTCGTAATTAAATTCAATACAACTCTTCCAATATCCTGAGGAATTACATTGATATTGCCAATGCTTGCAACAAAGTCTGTTTTCATGGTGGCATTGAAGGATTTGTCTTTTGCCCGAAGACCATGATACGCCAATCGTAAATATTCATCGGCCAAAGCATTGATATTAGTTGCTTCTTTTTTGCCACTGCCGCTGCTGCTGTGTTGCAACATTCCTTTTACAATACCATCAGCTCTTTTGCCGTGATGATTTATTTTTTCTAAATTTTGAATTACATCATTCATTATTTCTTTTGCTTCTTCCGTATCGCCTTTATCTATGGCTTCTTTCATTTCATCCAACAACTCTTTACTTACTTCACTAAAGTTGTTGACGAAGTTTAATGGGTTTTGAATTTCATGTGCAATGCCTGCGGTCAGCTCTCCAAGGCTGGCCATTTTTTCGGATTGGATGAGTTGCTTTTGAGTAGTTTTCAATTCCAGCAGTGTACTTTCTACTTGCAACTTTTGCTGTTCAATTTCCCTTTTTTGTGCTGTCAATAGTTTATTGGCTTTACTGCGCATACGATTATTGCGGAATAAAAGAAATGCAATGGTTAGCAAAACAATGATGCCCGCAATAAAAGCATATGTTCTGTTTGCATTTGCTTTTTTTACTTTCAAACTCTCCTGCTGCTGCAATGCAATTTGTTCATCGAATGCTACATTTTGATAAGCATGTATTTTATCTTTTTCATGCTGGTTAAGGCTATCACTCAACCGCTGGTATAGTTTTAAATAATAAAAGGAGCTGTCTTGCTTCCCGGTTAAAGAATACAGTTCATACAACGATGCATAAACCTTTTTCACTTGGGGAGACTCCCCGAGCTGACTGTATTCCGCTAAAGCTTTTCGTAAATAATAGATACTGGAGTCGGGTTTGTTCATCAGCCGGAACATTTCGGCATAGGGAAAGTAAGCTTCGGGTAATTTTGCAGTACTGTTATTCAATTGATTTATATAAATGGATTGATCCAGGTATTTTCTGGCCAAATTGAAATCTTTTTTACTAACGTAAGCTTCTCCAATCAATTTTAACTGGTGACCCTCATACGTTTTATATCCTGACTGTCGCATATCCTTCAAAGCCTGTTCACCAAAAAATATTGCTGAATCCGGGTCGTTTTTACTGATGTAAGCTTGTGAAAGATTAGACCTGAGCAAACCAAGTAGTTCACTGTTGTTGATAGCTGTACCGATCTTCAGGCCCTCATAGAGTTGTGAAATTTCCTTCTGCTTATCTCCCATCTGGTTGTACAACTGCGACAGGTCGTTATGAATAAAACCAAGCGAAGTCATCCGTACATATGCAGCATCTAGCTTTGGTGAAAACCACGAAAGATTCCATATATTTTTCTCGGTACTTTTATCCTCGGCGATCTTACGGGCATTTAAAAGATGTGTGAGGGAAAGCGGATAATTTTTTAATTGTGATAAAAGCCAGCCGCTGGCATCATAAGCATCCGCTTCCCATAATTTTTGTTGCAGTTTTTGTGCAAGTTGAAGTTGTTGTAACGTGTAATGTAAACTGGAATCCCTGTTTATTTCCTGGTAATATAAACCTAAGGTTCGGGCAAGTTTCATTCGTACTGTATCCTTATTGGAAGTACGGAATAATACTTTTACACTATCTGCCTGTTTGTTTGTCAATTGCACGAAATATGTTTGTTCTTGCGCAAACAGGCATTGAATATTGGTTAGTAAAAAAAATAAAATCAATGATCTTTTCATGTTACCCGTTTGCATTTAATTCAATAGTAAAAATTGTTCCTGCGCCTTCAGTTGTATTTACCTTCAATTCTCCACCATGTGCTTTCACAATATCATAACTCAATGATAAACCCAAACCTGTTCCTTGTCCGGTTGGTTTGGTAGTAAAGAAAGGTTGAAATATTTTATCCAATACTTTTTGGGGAATACCGGTACCATTGTCTTCTACATGGATCTCAATTCGATCATTTATTTTTTTGGTAGTAACAGAAACAACGGGTTCGTATCCCTCCGGTTGCTGCTTTTTTCTTTCTGTAACGGCATAAAATGCATTGGTAATAAGATTCAGCACTACACGGCCAATATCCTGCGGAATAACTTTTATTAACCCCAGCGTTTCATCATAATCGGTTTTCATTGCCGCATTAAATGTTTTATCCTTTGCCCGAAGACCATGATATGCCAAGCGTAAGTATTCATCTGCCAATGCATTGATATTGGTGAGTTCTTTTTTTCCGCTACCGCTACTTGAGTGTTGCAACATGCCTTTTACAATGGCATCGGCTCTCTTACCATGAAGTAATATCTTTTCTAAATTCTGTTGTACATCTTTCGCAATAGTTTTTACTTCTTCTGTATTCCCCTTATCAACTTCTTCAACCATTTCACTTATCAACTCATTGCTTACTTCGCTAAAGTTGTTGACGAAGTTCAATGGGTTTTGTATTTCATGGGCAATACCGGCAGTTAGCTCACCAAGTGATGCCATTTTTTCTGACTGGATGAGTTGGGATTGGGTGGATTTTAAATTCGTAAGTGTTGATTCTAAAACTGTATTTGCTTTTTGTTTTTGCCGGTTATTTCTGTAAAGTATTAATGCCACAACCATAATCCCACTTAGTAGTGCAATCAAGCCAAGCATATTCATTTTATTGGCATAGGCCGTTTTTTCTTCATCCAGTTTTTTTAAGCGAAGCTGCTCATTGAAAGCAAATTTTTGGTATTCCGTAAGATTTGTTATCCTGGCATTTTTTAAACTGTCATTTAATTTATACGCTAAGCTTTCATATTTGTAGGCATTATCTTTATCATTGTTTAAATTATACACAGTAGAAAGTCTACTATAAGCAACCACAAGTTCAGCATCAGGTGTGCCAATCAGTTGGGCTGTTTCAATTGTTTTTTTTGCATAAAAAAGGCTTGAATCCTTATTATTCTGCCCAAGGAATATGGCAGAAAATCCATTGTAAGCTAATGGTAATCCAACGAGTTCTTTATCTGCCCAAAATCTTGCAATTGCTTTATGTGCATTAGTTATAGCAGAGTCCCACATCCCTTTTTGCCCATAAAACCGTGCAATAAACAAATAAGAAAAGCCAACTCTGTTATAGCCTGCCTTAGTCCCTGTTTCAATGCTTTTTTTAAGAAATAAAAGGGCTGAATCGGGGGACATTGCAAAGGCAAGACCTCTGCTGGAAACATATACTACCTTACCGTTATTGATGGACTCGCCAAGTTTCAATGCCTCCTGTAAAGAGGCTTTATATTTTTCAAGTTCTCCCAAACTGACCCATAAGTTTCCCATCATCTGGTAATTCATACCTAAAATAGCAATCCGGGCTTCATGACTGTTTTTAGAATTGGAGAATACCCATGGCCGCCAATTATCGGATTCATTTTTTTCATCCTCCGCAAGTTTCATCGCTTCAGAAAAATATTCATACGATTTCATGAGATTGCCTAAACCGTTTAAGATATACGCCGCCTGACTGTACGCATCGGCTTGCCATAATTTCCTATTTAATTTTTTGGCCAAAGCCAATTGCTGTTCATGAAAATATAACCCACTATCCCGCTTAATATCCTGGTAATAAAATCCCAGACTGCGGTAAGCAGCCATCTTTAGGGTATCATTCTTTTCAGTTTGTACACTACGTTTTAAGCTATCGGCTTGCTGTGCGGTTACATATCCCCAGGTCGGGTCTATCTGTGCCATTGAGAACGCAGGCAGCAAACAGAGCAGGAATATTTTTATAAATGCTTTCATTACTAGTTAGTTGGTATTTGAATAATAAATGTTGAACCTTCCCCTTCTTTCGTCTCCAACTTCAACTCCCACCATGTGCTTTTACAATATCATAACTCAATGATATGACCTGCCCGATGGGTAAGTGCTTTTTTTCATTTAAAACTTTTTTGATTGCTGTTGCCCTCATATTCGGTATTAGTCAGTTTTAAAGGGCCGGAGACAAAAATTGAATTTACTCAATTTTATTTTCTCCTAACAGAATAAGAATGAGGTAATAAGAGTGGTAAAGGGCCTAGCATTCCTTCTCCAGCACCGTCACAATTTTTGCATAAAACTCCCTGGCCCGTTCCGGTGTGCTACCAATGCAAACAACGCCGAGTTTGCCGTATTGGGATAAGGCACCAATAAGGTGAAACATTACACCTTCCTGCGAAGTGCCATCATAATGCAGATCATTTACCATCGCAATATCTATCAGGTCATGCGGACTGAGGCCTTTATATTTTTCGTTTCGCAAATTATCTGAACAGAAATAATAACGAACCAGATTTCCTTTGGATGTATAGTACAATCCTTCTTCTTCATTATAAATTCCGTCGGTTAAAAATTGAAGCATCAGGAATGGATGTGTGGTGCCCCCTTTTCTTAAATTGATTTCTATGGGATAATGCTTCCAGCCAGTTTCTTCTTTTACAGAAATAAAATCTACCGCAAATCTTCCCAGCACACCTTTCTTTAACAATGCAGCAGCTACACATCTTCCCATATTTGCCAACTCAATTGCATACTCCGGCGATGCCGGAAAATGTGCTCCAATATAAACCTGGCCACTTTCGCCACCCAGTTGCTGATCGTGGGTGGAAATAATTTCTATTGCGCCGGTTGGTGTGATGCGACATTGCACCGATGGAGACTCCTTTATATCACCTTCTAAAAACTCTTCTACAATGCCACCCATACTTGCATACTTGCGTAGGAACATGGGGTAAGTAAGTTCTTCAGCAACCATCTTTAACCGTTGCGGCAGTTGCTCTTTTATCCAGCCTTTCAGATCAATATTTTTATCGTAATCTTCATAGGAGAAAACAGCATTGCCATCGCCAGAAAAGCCATCATTTACTTTTACAACTCCTTTTCTTAAAGCAGGATTTTGTTGTTTCAGCTTGGTTAATCCATTAATAATATCTTCTTCAGTGTTCAGGTCTTCAACACCCGGTGGCACATTTAAACCACATTCTCTAAAAATTTTTCGCCCATTGCTTTTACTTCCCAAATCATATAAATCAGGGTCACAACCATAAATAGGAATTTGTAATTGTACCGCCAAGGATCGTTCCTGTTCTGTAACTATAAAACACGACATATGTGCATCATGATCCGCAGGAATAAAATCTTTTATTCGCTGTATTAATCTTGGTCGATCTAAAATTTTTTTAGTTAATGGTGTAGGTGATGAATCATGACAACTTAATAAGGTAAGTCTGCGCTGAGCATGATACCCTGTAATACCCGGTAACAGGTGCAAGTAATAATCAATTATAATGGGGTCTATCGTTTCACTGGTAACATAAATAACATTTGTTCTTGGCATTCTTAACAACATCAACATACAAAGCATTCTTTCTTCGTAATGGTTGATACCTGTAATTTTTGAGAGAATTTCTTCATCCATTGATAAGGATGGAATGATGACAACGGTTCTGGGAGCCAGCTTATCTGGAAATACCTGTTCGTACTGCTGCGGAAAACGTTGTTGTATTTTCTTAAACTTCATGGCTTCGGCTACGGAATCTCTGATGGGAGTTCCGGCAACGGCTTTTTTTTGAGTTGCAACTTTTTTGAGATCTGCCATCACAATAAAAATTAAGGTGGTATTTCTTAGCTATGAAAATACAGATATTCCTTCACCCTTTCATCCGTGCCGGCCGGTAGTGATTAATTATAATTATGCATCCTGCCCTGTCCATAGTGCGCCACCAATACTATTGCGGGAAGCCCCAGTTTCTGAAGCAAACACATTGTATTCCTGGCGCCAGCGCAAAATTCCCATAAAAGCAATGAGAATAGCATTATTGGCAGCAGCAGCAGCTGATTGCAAAGCAAGTTTCTCTTTTAATATTTTACTCCTGACAAAAGTGGAAGGGCCTTTTTGCAGCCCTCCAAGTGCAATATCAATGGAATAAAAATTATTAATGACCGGCAATTGTGTCAACGATGCAATAATGGCTCCATCACCTAGTTCTATCTCGTTTTTGCCTGCTAGTATTGTGTGGCCTTCAAAAGCTATCAATGCCACTTTATAGTGTAACTGGTATTGCTCAATAAATTTATTTATTTGTTGCCCCATGTATTCTCCATATCCGGTATGTAGTTGTTGAAAGTCAGAAATTGGTAAAACGGCAGCATTCTTTAAGCGGTTGGCCCAGTCTGCCTCATACAGAAAATTGGCTGATTGCAATACTTCAAATGTCCATTTACCAGCCTGTTCCTGAAATTCAGTAAATGTTATATTCAGCCCCGCTGAAAGATCATCACTTGCCAAACCAATTGCTCTGTAAACCATGAATCCTTTTTTAAGTTAGATTTGCCAAAAGTAAATCTTCACAATGATTGTTAACTTAAGCCAACAACATTCTTTAATAAGTAACTGGGTAGGTGAACTGCGGGACGTAAATGTACAAACTGACAGGATGCGTTTTCGCCGTAATTTGGAACGAATTGGTGAAGCAGCTGCTTACGAAATCAGCAAAGTGCTGCCTTTTGTAGAAAAAGAAATTCAAACGCCACTTGGTATAGCGGTACATAAAGTTTTAAAGGAACAACCTGTTTTAGCTACAATTCTGCGGGCCGGTCTACCCTTGCACAATGGTTTGTTGAACTATTTTGACCAGGCCGACAATGCGTTTATTTCTGCCTATCGAAAACATAATAAAGACGGTAGCTTTGAAATAAGCCTTGATTATGTTTCTTGCCCGGAATTGGAAAACAGGGTTATCATTGTTTCCGATCCCATGCTGGCAACGGGAGCTTCCTTAGTAAAAACCATTCATTTTTTAAAAGAAGAAGGAAATCCCCGTGAAATTCATATAGTTGCAGCCATTGCCTGCTCCGTTGGCATAGAATATGTGAAAAGAGAAGCACCATCGGCAACCATTTGGTGTGGGGATATTGATGAGGAATTGACCGCCAAGGGTTACATAGTACCCGGTCTTGGAGATGCGGGAGACCTTGCCTTTGGTACTAAAGTTCAAATGTGAGGTGCAGCTAATACCTATTTTTACGGGTCTTTAATTTATTGTATTTTTCAAGTTCCGGTAAAGTCAAAAGTTGACCCCGGTTAAGGCAATTTCAACAAGTAAACAACGTTTTAGAACATACAATTTATAGATAGCTGGTAACCAATCCTGCCGGACTGAAAAAACCATTTTTGCTGTGATGAAAAAAATCCTTTCCACTTTTACTGTTTGTGTGATGCTGGCTAGTGTGTCAACTGCTCAGGATCCCAACTTTTCGCAATTTTTTGCCTCGCCTATGACGCTTAATCCAGCTATGACAGGAAAGTTTGATGGTGTGTTCAGGGTGGCTGGGAATTTCCGTGACCAATGGCCTACTATCAATAATGCATTTGTAACAAAAACTGCTTCTTTTGATGCAGGGATTATGAAGAATCGCTTATCGGATATTGACCAGCTCGGAGTAGGTATACTTGCTATGACTGACAGAGCTGGTGATGGTGTATTAGTTACAAATTCGGCGGCAATATCCGTTGCCTTTCATAAAGGCCTTGATGAAAATGGATACCATCAGATTGGTGCTGGTTTCCAAGGTGGTTACACTAACAAAAGAGTTGATGTAAGTAAAGTAGACTTTCAGGATGAGTTGACACCGCTTGGTTTTACAGGAGTTACCAGTGAAATTTTTACTAATCAGCAAGTTAATGTCTCTTATGTAGATGTAAATGCTGGAGTACTTTATAATGGCAGCACTAACGGGTATAATAGTTTTTATATTGGTGCTTCTATGTATCACATCAACCGCCCCAAAGAAAGTTTCCAGGGTGGGGATTATCTTTTAAACACCAGAACAACAATACAAGCAGGCGGTAAAATTCCTGTAGGAACATATAATTTTATTCATTTTGCTGCTAACCATAGTATGCAGGCACAAGCCAAGAATACAATTGTAGGCGGCACTTTTTCTTTGAACATAAACAATAATGAAGAAAATCCTACCAATCTTTTTTTAGGCGCCTGGTATCGGTTTAATGATGCTGCAATTCCTTATATCGGTTTAGAATTTAATGGCCTGCATATTGGCGCCACCTATGATGCTACTATGTCTAGTTTAAAGTCAGCTTCTAATACAAGAGGTGGAATGGAACTTTCTATTATTTATATTAAAAAGCCTGTGGATCCCAATACCAAAAAACTAAACTGCCCGAGATTCTAGTCGTAACCAAAATATTATAATTGCAAAATGCGAAACGTACGTTTCGCATTTTTTATGCGACGGAGAATTTCATTAACAGCGGAAGCAGGAACCAACAGAAAAGTGTGATTAGAATAATAGAAATGATGTTCATAACAAAGCCAACTTTAGTCATATGCCGGAGTTTGATATGACCGCTGGCAAATACGATAGCATTTGGTGGCGTACCCATCGGTAACATACCAGCGCAGCTTGCTGCTAACGTCATCGGAATACCCAGTAATAAAGGATTCATGCCGATTGCTTCTGCTAATGATGTTACTACTGGTGCAAACACAATTACCTGTGCCACATTACTCATTACCTCACTAACGAATAACGAAACTGTTACTATTACTAAAACAAGAATAAACCCGTTGCCGGAAAACTGTGCTAACCATCCACCGAGTTGCTGCATTAATCCTTCTTTTTCTAATGCACCGGCCAAACAAATACCGCCACCGAATAATAAAAGAATTCCCCATGCCATTTTTGAAGTATCACCCCATTCCAGCAATGCATCATTGTTGGGATCGGTAGAACCAGAAGGACAAATAAATAATGATACTGCACACATTACCGCAATGATTGTATCATCCAATCTAAACCAGGGTTGTGCATTATTAATAAGATCCCTCGTAATCCATAACAAAGCAGTACCGATAAAAATATACAGCACTCTTTTTTCAGCGGCCGACATTGAACCAAGTTGCTGAATTTCATTTCTTATTAATTGTTTAGTACCATCATCGGCTTTTATCCGGTTAGGGAAAAGCCATTTCACCATTACCCAATACAAACACATTAATAATAAAATAGCTAACGGGGTGCAGATAAGCATCCAGTTTACAAAGTCAACATCAAAACTAAATTTTTTCTGAATGTACCCTACATACGCTACGTTGGGAGGTGTGCCAATTATCGTTGCTATACCTCCAATATTAGCAGCATAGGCAATCGCCAGCATAATCGTTAATGAGAAATTCGCAATATTTCCTTCGCCCCGGTTATTTTCTTTCATTACATGAATTACAGACAATGCAATGGGGAACATCATCATCGTAGTAGCGGTATTGCTCAACCACATACTTAATAACCCTGTTGCCAAAATAAATCCGAGTACAATTTGGTCACCACTGGTACCTGTAAGCCTTACTATATTTAAAGCAATTCGTTTATGAAGATTCCATTTTTCAATAGCAAGGCCAAGCATAAACCCACCAAGAAATAAAAAGATAACCGGGTTAGCATACGCAGCGGCAGTTTCATCCAATTTTGCACCATTCATTAAAGGAAGAAGTATGAGTGGAAGCAATGCGACTACCGGCATAGGCAAAGCCTCTGTTACCCACCAGGTAATCATTAATCCGGCAATAGCCACCACTTTTGCAGCACTGGCATCTACTCCAAATGGATTTACAAAATATAATAGCAGTGCAACAGCTATTCCCGCAAAAAGCGAAATGAATTTAAGTTGTTGTTTGGTCAAGCAGTTTAGATTTTAACTGAAAATACAATCTATTTTGGTTTACCGCTCACAAAAGGATTTCCTTTTATATAAAATCTGTAGGGCAACATAGCATCAACGCCGGCATAGTCTACACCAATGCGGGGAGAATATGCTATTTCATTTTTTTTGTATTTGTACTTATCATCTGCAATAAATAATTCTTTGCTGAGCAGCGAATGACCAGTTTGGCTTGTATGAAAACCCAATGCTTTGGAAACATTCCCCGGGCCTTTCGTTAAAGTGTTGTCCAATTTTTTCTTTCCGGTTCTTTTTAGCATTACATCAATTCCTGCAATTGGTTCTACTGCTCTTATTAATATCGCATGAGGAATATCTGTACTATTTGTTACTACATTAAAAAGGTGGTGAATGCCATAGCACAAATAAATGTATGCCACTCCTGCACCCGCATACATCATTTCATTGCGATTGGTTCTGCGTCCACCAAATGCATGAGAGGCTTTATCAATAATGCCATTATATGCTTCTACTTCTACAATTCTTCCGGAGGTAAAAATTCCATTCCATTTCGTCACCAATATTTTTCCCATTAGTTCTCTTGCTATTTGCAACACATTGGTTCGTTTGTAAAAATCAATCGTTAGTTTTTCCATATGATTGAAAAATTTTCGTGGTCTTCGTTCTTGTTCCTTGTGCCTTGTGCCTTAATAACTATATTTACCCCTACAAATTAAGGCTTTGCTGAAAGAAATAGTTATTGCGGCTCAATCATGGGAAGATGCCCGGTTGTTTATTCAAAAGCACCGGTTGTTTAAGTGGATCATTATCCCCGGAATAATCTATGCTATATTGTTTATTGTTGGAATGTTTTTCTTTTGGTCGTCAGCTAATGATGTAATCTCGTGGATAAGCAGCCAGCTTGGTATTGAAACCTGGCTTCAAAAAGAAAGAAGCGAATGGCTAAGTTTTTTATTTGTGATGACAGGAATGATGTTGAGGCTGATATTAGTTTTATTCTATTTCTCGTTCTTTAAATACCTGATATTAATAATTGGCTCGCCTGTATTTGCCTATTTGAGTGAAAAAACAGAAGCTATTATAGAAGGCAAGGAACATTTATTTAACTGGAAAGATCTTAAAAAGGATTGTCTGCGTAGTATTAAATTGGCAGTAAGAAATTGTGGATGGCAATCGGTGTATTTGATTGCACTAATTTTATTATCGCTGATACCTGTAATAGGTTGGATTACGCCGGTTATTGCTTTGCTGATGGAGTGTTATTACTTCGGATTCTCGATGCTTGATTATAGTTTTGCGAGAGCCGGTTTTACACCTGCGCAGAGCATCGCTTTTACTGGCCGGCATAAGGGATTAGCGATTGCTAATGGACTTATTTTTTACATTATGCATATTATTATTGTATTGGCGCCGGCATATGCAATTATTGCAGCAACGCTAAGTGTACATAAAGTAAAAAATAGCTGATATAATATTTATGGCCACTATTTATCTTATACCATCATTATTGGCAGAAGAAGGGCTGGATGCTATTAACACTTACACTGTTGATGCAATAAAAAAATGTACCGTTTTTTTTGTAGAGAATGAAAGAACTACCCGTCGCTACTTTAAGCAATTGTGGAAGGCTTGCCTGCCGGGGCAGGATATGATAATTGATAATTACGAATGGCATACAATTGATAATAACAGCGCTGCAATTTTCAAAAGCAAATTAAAAGATGATACAATAATCGGCATCGTTAGCGAAGCTGGTTGCCCCGGCGTGGCTGATCCAGGCCAGTTGTTGGTAGGAATTGCACAAGAAATGAATGCGACGATTAAACCTTTGGTGGGACCTAATTCCATTTTATTGGCATTAATGGCCAGCGGAATGAATGGTCAACAATTTAGGTTTGCTGGTTATTTACCAATTGATACTGCTCAACGGAATAAAGCGATTAAAGACCTGGAATTGGATTCGCAGAAAAGAGATAGCACACAAATTTTTATTGAAACACCGTACAGAAACAATCAACTGATTGAAGCATTGGTAAAAAATTGTAATCCGGCTACAAGGTTATGTATTGCTGTTGATATTACCGGGAAAAACGAATGGATAAAAACGAAGACCATTGCTGACTGGCAAAAAGAAAAAGTAGATATCCATAAGCGGCCTGCTATTTTTTTACTGTACGCAAAATGAGTTGAGGCTAATTTTACAAAACGATTTTGTTATTCACAAATGCTCTTCCGTGTTACTTCTGTACAAGAGTGCGACCAACAGAGGTTGTTACCTGTCCCGGCTTATCCGGGAGTAGTAATGCAGCCCGAATAATAAAAAATTCTCTCCCATAATTTCCTAATTAACCAATTTAATAGTTATTTACTCACTCCTCATTGAGATAATACTGTCTACTATATACTTTGTATTTCCCCGCCAGGGTAATGCGCCATGATATTCTTTATAATGCAAATCGAATAGTTTGCCGCTGTTGGTAGAAAGAATATCGTAAATGGCTTTACTTTTTATTGAAAACTCAAACTCATACGATTGAATAGAGCCGGGAGTTTTTGTTCGGTAGCCTTCCTGAATTAATTTCCCTTCATAGGTTTTGAAAAAATTTCCCTTTTTTACTGCATAGTTTAAATG
>LNFJ01000037.1 GCA_001464625.1 Bacteroidia bacterium Ga0077558
TCATTGTCCTATTCGCATATTATTAATAAGCGGTTGCAAGTAATGTTTATTGCTGAAATGATAAAGCAGCAAGGTTTTCTTGGTTTACCTTTTCACAGAGTTTATTTAAATAATAATGCAGTAGCAGTAGAAAATTTGCCGGATACCAGAACCAAAATTCCTTTAGGAATAAGAGCCAGCTATTTTCTGGGAGATAAGATTATTGTAAGAGGATTTTATCGGTATTATCATGATGACTGGGGGCTAAATGCCCATACCATTAACCTGGAAACACCAATAAAAATTAACCCTTATTTTTCAGTTATACCTTTTTATCGTTATTATTCTCAAACGGCGGTAGATTATTTTGCGCCCTATAAAATACATACTACTGCCGAACAATATTACACCAGTAACTATGACTTGTCAAAGTTCAACAGTAATTTTTACGGGGCAGGGTTTAAAATTACTCCCCTCAAAGGGGTGTTGGGTATACAGAGAATCAGTATGTTGGAAATGAGGTATGGACATTATTCAAGAACAAATGGCTTAAATTCTGATATTATTACGCTAAGCATGAAATTTAAATAGCAAATTAATAGCCTTGAATTTGTTTCTTACTTTAATTACAAGATTGGGGAGATTGGGTTGGATAATAGGTTAATTAAGGTTAATACAAATTTTCTTAAAAAATGCTTTAGTAAATTGCCGGTATGAAAATCATACCGGCAATTTCATTTTTCCTGCTCCTTTTCTTTGATGCAACTGCACAAAGAACAATAAAAGGCCGTGTGGTGAATGATGTTACCGGTGTTCCCATTGCCGGTAGCAGTGTATTTATAAGCAGTACTTCAAAAGGAACTGTTACGGATAATGCAGGCAATTTTGAGTTGATTGATATTCCATCTGGTAAGCATGACCTTGTAATTTCCTGTATTGGATATGAGACTAACGTATATAGTTTTAGTAGCGAACAGTTGCCGCTAAAGTTAAAAGTAGAGTTGACGGTGAAAGTAAAAGAATTACAGAACGTAACGATTGAACAATATGAAGAAGGTGGATGGGAAAGATGGGGGAAAACATTCATGGACTACTTTGTAGGAACATCAGAGAATGCGACGCTTTGTAAAATTAAAAATGAAAAAGCAATCCGTTTCAGGTACTATAAAAAAAGTAACCGCTTACAGGCATATGCTGATAAACCAATTCTGCTGGAAAATAAAGCACTTGGATATATGGTGCATTACCAATTAGAAGAGTTTGAGATTAATTTTAGGGAGCAAAGTTTTATATATCTGGGTTATACCTATTTCGAGGAAATGACAAATTTGCGGAAAGGATTACAAAATCGCTGGAAGATGAACCGGGATATTGCATACAAGGGTTCTATACCGCATTTTATGAAGAGTTTATATGACAATAAATTGCAGGAAAACGGATTTGATGTAAGACGACTTACCCGTACACCAAACTTGGAGAAACAAAGAGTAAAAGCAGTGTATAAGCCGACAAGGTTTACCCAGGTCTTTAGTAACATGACAGTATCGGTAGGAAATGACTCCAGCTCTTCTCACCCGCCAGATTCATTAGTATATTACCGGAAGGTTTTGCAGGAAAAAGATTTTACAGAGGCATTAGGAACAAACTTGTTAACGGCAGATAGTCTGATTGCGAAAACAGAAGGAGAGTATAAGATTTTGTACTTTGATCAGTTCTTATACATTGTCTATAAAAATGAGGATGAAGAAGCTGCCTATAATCGGATTACTTTTTCTCCCAAACGAATATTTCAGCATTCTTATGTAAGCTTACTGAATGATATGTATATTGTTATTGATAAAGGCGGTAACTATTTTAATCCCAAAGATTTTTCTACTTCTTCCTACTGGTCATGGAGTGAAAAAATGGCAAACCTGGTGCCGGTAGATTACGCACCAATTGAAAAATAGATTTATTTCGAATCAGCTTTTTCCTCATCTTCCTCTACATTTTTTGTATAGATGGCAATAGCACCTCCGCCACCATTAAACCCACCCATAAATGGTGATCGGATAACTTTAATAATCGCAATATCAAAAACAGGTAAGGAATTGAGAACACTTAAACTTACCGGCATCTCATCTATATAAATGCCCGGCACCGTTCCTCTTATTACCGGCACACTCACTCCTGAGGTTGTTCTGTAAACTTGTACACCCAACACTCTTCCCTGCATCCAATCTAAAATATTAAAATAGGCATTGCTGGATAGGTCAGAAGCAACATCCAGAATTTGTCCATCGGCAGATTTAAAAAAGCCGGTGCAATATTCATCATTGAGTTTTTGCTGAATGCTTTTATTTTCTTCAGAACCTTTATAAGATTGGGCAAATAAAGCGATAGAAAATAAGCTTAGGGCAAATAAAACAAGAATTTTTTTCATATACTGTTTTCCTCCATCAGTAATTTACTAAATATTGCTGTTAGGGAAGCGTTAAGAAAGCTGCCAGGAAAAAGGGCACTAAAAATAAAAGCCCTGTTTAACAGGGCTTTTATCAAAGTTTATTTTATAAGTGTTAGATAATCAACAACGCATCACCATAACTAAAGAACCTGTATTTGTCTTTAATCGCTTTTTTATATGCTTCCATTGCTAATTCATAACCAGCAAAAGCACAGGTCATAATTAATAAGCTTGTTTTTGGAAGATGGAAATTCGTAACCAATGAATCCGCAATATTAAAATCATATGGTGGGTGAATGAACATATTCGTCCAGCCTTCTGATGGCTTTAATAATTTCTGTGCCGTAAAAGATGATTCCATTCCACGCATAGTAGTTGTGCCGATTGAGCAAATACGATGACCGTATTCTTTCGCCCTGTTTACAATTTTACAAGCGGTTTCATCAATGTTGTAGTACTCAGCATCCATTTTATGTTTGCTCAGATCTTCAACTTCTATCGGACGGAAAGTACCAAGGCCTGTATGTAAAGTAACTTCTGCAAAACGAATTCCTTTTATTTCCAAACGTTTGATGAGCTCACGGCTAAAATGCAAACCGGCAGTTGGTGCTGCAACAGCTCCTTCATGTTTTGCATATACAGTTTGGTAACGTTCTTTATCTTCTTCATCTGGTTTACGCTTAATGTATTTAGGCAAAGGCGTTTCTCCCAGCTTTTCTAATTGAGCTCTGAAATCTTCTTCGCTGCCTTCCCATAAAAAACGAATGGTACGGCCACGGCTGGTGGTGTTGTCAATAACTTCTGCTACCAGGTCTTCCTGGTCGCCAAAGTAAAGTTTGTTGCCTACCCGAATCTTTCTTGCGGGATCAACGATAACATCCCACAGACGGTTAGGGCGGTTTAATTCACGCAGCAGAAATACTTCAATTTTAGCACCGGTTTTTTCCTTGCGACCGTACATACGGGCAGGAAAAACTTTGGTGTTATTAACTACAAATACATCCTTATCGTCAAAATAATCAAGAATATCACGGAAGTGCTTGTTCTCAATGTTTCCGGTGTGACGGTTAACAACCATCATACGGGCATCTTCACGTCTCTTGGTGGGGGTTTGGGCAATAAGGTTTAAAGGAAGGTCGAATCGGAATTGTGAAAGCTTCATGAGTAAAATGGGGTTTATATACAAGTCTCATGACGCAAACCGGTTAATGTAGCCGGAGAGTTGATCCTAATCCGGCCTTACGGCGCCAGGTTTGGTCAAAACGACTGCTTTAAAAGCTGGCGAAAGTACGTTTTTTTGCCCTAAAAAGGTATTTTAATTTTCACATTCTATACAGATGACCGTATTAATTCGGATTCAACAGCCAAAACATTGGTTTTCAAAATAATTTTATGCTTTTATTGCTGGCGGGCATCTTAAATTTGTTTTACACTAAATAAACCGGATCTCTGACCACATAATTCCGGCTACTCTTCCTTTATGAAACGAACCTTAAACCGAAAGAAAAAAAATACCCCAGTCTTTTATGGGAAATTACCGGGAATGGTCTTAAAAAGCCATCTTACCTGATTGGCACCATGCATGTAAGCAGTAAGATTGCTTTCAATCTTCCCGACTCATTTTATATTGCTCTCCGCAGTGCACAAATGGTGGCCTTAGAAACAAATCCTGAAACCTGGCAGGAAGATATGAGTAAGTACGACCTCACCGAAGGTTATGAATACGGTCAAATGGGTTATAAAGGATTTTCTGCTGCTCCTTCAGAATATTTAAGCATCAACACACTTAAATTTTATAAGTACGAAAATAAGATTGAACGTTCGCTTTTTAGCAGCCCATCAACTATCAACAATTTACTGTATCGCAGTTATGGAAATGAATCCAGCGATTTTGAAGAAGATACTTATTTGGATATGTACATTTTTCAATGCGGAAAGAAATGGGGTAAAAAAATTGCCGGGGTAGAAGATTATGGAGAAAGTATGCGACTAATGGCCGAAGCATATAAAGATGCAGCCAAGGAAAAAAATAAAAAAGTAAGAAGCTATGGCGACCGGGATGAAGACTATTCCGCCGATAAACTACAGGAAGCATACCGAACCGGAAATCTTGATTTGCTGGACTCAATCAATAAATACAACAGTTTTTCAGAAGCTTTTGATGAGAAATTTTTATACAAGAGAAACGAAATACAGGCACACTCCATTGATTCGATAATTAAATCTGGTACTATTTTATTTGTAGGCGTTGGTGCAGCACATTTACCCGGTAACAGAGGTGTTATTGAAATGCTTCGTGACAGCGGATATAAACTTCGCCCTGTAAAAATGGGAGAGAGGGCCAGTAAAACAAAAGACCTGGTTGATAAAATTAAAGTGCCAGTTATTTTTAAAACAGAAATTGCAGATGATGGTTTGTTTAAGGTAGATATACCCGGCAAATTTTACAAGTTTGGTGAAGATGCGGCACTTGATCAACGACAGTATGCAGATATGGCCAATGGTAGTTATTATATGGTGACCCGTGTAATGACCAATGCCTGGATGTGGAACCACAATGCAGAAAATGTGTATAGGAAAATCGACAGTTTGTTGTATGAAAATGTGCCGGGAAAAATTATTACAAAGACAGCGATTACGAAAAATGGTTACAAAGGGCTTGATATAATCAATCGTACCCGGAGAGGAGATATGCAGCGGTATAATATTTTCATTACACCGTTTGAAATTATCTTTTTTAAAATGAGTGGCACTGGTGATTATGTGCAGACCGGTGATGAAGCAAAGCGTTTTTTCGGAAGTATACAATTGAAAGAATTTAAAAACGGTACCGAGTCAATTTCCAGCGATTGGAAAAAATATTCTCCACCATCTGGAGGCTTTGCAGTAAATATGCCGCATGTGCCATATGTTGGTAATGATGGAAGCTGGATCTATGATGCAGAAGATAAACAGACCGGAACACATTACCGTGTTATACGAACCGATATTCATAATTACGGTTTTGTTGAGGAGGATACTTTCGACCTCGGTTTGTTGGAAGAAAGTTTTATGTCGTCTGAGTTTATTGATTCGCAATTGAGCCGTAAGCAAACAACCTATAAGGGATATGCTGCATTGGAAAGTAACTTTAAGGATAAGACAGGCGCAATGTATATGACAAGATTTCTTGTTCAGGGACCGCACTATTATACTTTGATAGCCCGGGGTAAGCAAGAGACAGTCACTATGAAAGATTTTCTGAACTCTTTTGAAATAAAACCATTTATATACAGCGAAGCAAAATTACAGAAAGACACTTCACTTTATTACACCGTAAAAACTCCCGTATTCCCGGAAGATAAAAAGATAAAACTGGATATTCCCCGCTACAATTATTATGGTGGAGATGATGAGGATGCTGATGAAGAATCAGAAATTGATTTGTTGGAAGCAGGAGCTTTTAGAAATAAAACAATCAGCAATGATACTACGGGTGAAAAAATTTACATTTCTTTTTATCGTTCGCCAAGGTATTATTATACAAAAGATAGCAGTGCATTAGATAAGGATAATGAAGGAAACTTTTCGCATGATAGCACCTGGATTATTAAGTCGAGAAAAAAAATAGAATTACCTAATAAAACAAAAGTTTGGGAATTGATGCTTACAGATACAGGCAGCAGCAGGGCTCTCTGGTATAAAACCTTTTACAAAGATGGTATTGGATTTTCGTTGCTTACACAAATAGATACACTGACGAAGCCTAGTTCATTTATTAATACATTTTATGAAACGTTTACCCCGGTTGATTCACTGAAAGGTGTTAATCCGTTCGTCAAAAAATCTAATTTATTTTTTGACGATTTTATGAGTAACGATACTGTGTTATATAAACGGGCCGTAAAAAATATTTCTACTATAGAATTAGATTCAACGGATTTGCCACAGCTAAAAAATGTAATCAATCAACTAAGCTGGACTAAAAAGAAATATCTCGATACAAAAAAATCATTGATTGGTAAGTTGGGAGAAATTAAAACAAATGCATCAGCAGCCTATCTGAAAGAGCTGTATTATGCGTTAAGCGATACCATACAATTGCAGTATGCTGTCTTGGAAAATTTGCTGCAGCAAAAAACGGCTGTGGCCTATCAAACATTCCGGGATATAATTAATACGGAACCACCTGTATTGGATTTTGCGGTTAATAGTTATTCCGACTATAGCTATTTAAACAGAAATTTTTCATATTCCCCAAACTATAGTTATGATGACGGTAAGTTTTTAGATGAACTTTCTGATTCGCTAAAACTCACCAGAACGATA
The DNA here is from genome assembly GCA_001464625.1 of Bacteroidia bacterium Ga0077558. Taxonomy (GTDB): domain Bacteria; phylum Bacteroidota; class Bacteroidia; order Chitinophagales; family Chitinophagaceae; genus JJ008. The sequence continues at coordinate 6,731 of LNFJ01000037.1, forward strand.
TTGACCGATTTATTGCCATTATTGAATTTGGAAGATTATAAGAGCAATATTATGAAACTGTTGGGCAAGATGGTGGATAGTAACCTTGTTGCTTCGAAGGATTATGATATGTATTACAGCAAATTTATGTTGGAGGCCAAACATGAATTAAGGAAACAAGCTATCGCAGAGAAGAAAATTGCCATTGCAAAAGCAGAAGAAAGTAAAACGGAAAAAAAGTCAACTTCTTATTATGACGATGAAGACGAGGATGATTCTGGTAACGATGATTTAAGTCTATATGCAACGTTATTGCTTCCATATTGGGAATCAAATGCTGCTGTAAAACCATTGATACAGCAAATGCTGGGTTCTAAAGACAAAAGACTTAAGTATAATACGATGGTATTGTTAATGGACAATAACAAACCTTTTCCTGACACAATGCTGAATTATTTTGCAGGTCTGGATGAGTATCGGTATGAATTATATGTTGACTTAAAGGAAAGAAGGAAACAAGGCAAATTTCCTGCATCTTTCAACAGTCATTTAGATTTGGGTAGAAGTGCTTTGCTCGACAAAAAGTCGTACGGTAAGCCAGACACCATTGTTTATATTGACAAATTGAAGGCAGAGCATAAAGGCAAAAATGGATTTATTTATTTCTTTAAATACAAGCAGAAAAAAGATGATTTAACCTGGAAACTGGCAACAGTTGGATTACTACCACAAGACCCCAATAAGTTTGATTTTTCGGATTCATTGGTAGGCAACAATTATGTCTTTTATCCTCCGCTTTCAGCCCTGCGAAGACATGCTAATGAATATGATTTTACAGGGTTTACGAATATAAAAGTGAAAGAAGAACTGATCAACACTTTCTTGAAAAAGGAACTTAAAAAAATGCTCTACTCAAAAAGAAAAAGTGCCAAAGAGTTTTATAGGGATGAAGATGACGGTACTGCTGATGCAGCTTATATTGATTAAACGGTAATTCCTTTGGGAATAGAGGCAATCAGTTTTTTAGTGTACCCCGATTGCGGATTGTAGTAAATATCATCTGCATTGCCGCTTTCTTCAATTTTACCCTTATTCATTACCATGATGCGGTCGCTGATGTAGCGAACAACCGATAAGTCATGCGAGATGAAAATGATGGTAAAACCAAATTCTTTTTTCAAATCATTCAGCAGGTTTAATACTTGTGCCTGCACACTAACATCCAATGCAGAAACAGATTCATCGCAAACAATAAAAGAAGGATTTAAGGCCAATGCTCTTGCAATTACAATACGTTGACGTTGCCCACCGCTAAACTCATGCGGGTAGCGGTTAAAATGTTCTGCTTTCAGATTCACTTTTTCAAGTAACTCTGTTACTTTGTATTTCCGTTCTTTATCTGTAGCGAGTAGTTGATGCACTTTTATTGGTTCGGCAATAGCAGCGCCAATTGTCATTCTTGGATTGAGCGATGAGTACGGGTCCTGGAAAATGATCTGTACATCTTTTCTTAACGAACGTAGCTCATCTTTTTTCTTTGCCGTAATGTCAATGCCATTATAAATTATTTTTCCCGCCGTAGGTTCTATCAGTCGAAGTAATGTTCTTCCCAATGTGGTTTTACCGCATCCACTTTCGCCAACCAGGCCCAATGTTTCTCCTTTGTACACATCAAAACTTACATCGTCCACCGCTTTGGTAATGGAAGAAGGCTTGCCGAAGATTGTTCTTTTAGTAGGGAAGTGGACGGATAGATTTTTTACAGAGAGGAGAACGGGTGTCAGGTGTCGGATGTCAGATGTCGGAATAGTCATTTCATCGTTTAAGCTGCTTTCCGATTTCTGATTTCTGACTTCCGACTTCTTATCTAAAAAATCACTCACTACCGGTAATCTCTTTCCTCGTTCATGATTAACAGGGCGACAAGCCAGCAATGCCTGGGTATATGGATGCACTGCATTGGTGAAAATTTCTTTCACGGAATTCTGCTCTACAATTTCTCCTTTGTACATTACCAAAGCTCTGTCTGCTATTTCTGCAACAACACCTAAGTCATGTGTAATAAAAACAACACCCATATTCGATTGCTCCTGCAATTCTTTTATTAAACCCAGAATTGTTTTTTGCACCGTTACATCAAGTGCAGTAGTAGGTTCATCACATATCAATAAAACAGGTTCGCAGCACATTGCTATGGCAATCATCACCCGTTGTTTTTGTCCCCCACTTAGTTGGTGCGGATAGCGGTTGAACATTGCATCAGGGTTTGGCAATTTTACCCGTTCAAACCATTCTATTGTTCGTTGTTTCGCTTCTGCTTTTGAGATCTTTTTATGCAATAACAACGATTCCATCACCTGGTCGCCGCAGGTAAGTACCGGGTTCAACGATGTCATCGGCTCCTGGAAGATCATAGAGATTTTATTGCCCCGAATATCTTGTAATTGATACCGGTCTCGTTTTAGCAAATCAATTTGTTGGTTGCCATCTTCAGAAAAAAATATTTCTCCTGTAACATATTTTGCCGGGGGAGAAGGAATTAATTGCAGGATGGAAAGTGAAGTAACGGATTTTCCCGAACCAGATTCGCCAACCAATGCCACTACTTCGCCACGGTTAACGGTGAAAGAAATATTTTTTAAAGCAGTGACAGTACCTGATTCGGCTACAAAATCAAGCGAAAGGTTTTGTATGCTTAAGAGTGGCTGCATTAATTCTCTACTTTAATTGCAATTGCTTTTTCAGGTGTGGGATAATAAGCCATACAAACCATACAATCTTTTTGAGGGGAGGTATCTATGGTAAAATAAAATTCATCTCCTTGTTTTATAGTAGCCGGAAATGTGCAGGGACTACCCAATTTAAAAACATTGTTATGTGTTTTGCCGGTTGTCTCATCCGTCCAGTTGGCAACTACAAGTGAAGTGTCAATTTTACCTTCAATAAGTTTAATTGTATAATTAGAACAAATACCTGCAATTTCTAATTTGCCTTTTAATCGTTCTGTTTTCTTTGTACTGCAATCACTGTTTGAAAGAAGTATGATTGATAAAGCAACAAGGATGAAATATTTCATTATAAATATTTTAAAATTTCAAATGTCTTACAGTCATCCCATCATTCATCAGCATCTTTAATGAGTCGATGCCAATTTTCAGATGTGTTTCCACATACTGTGCTGTTACACTTTTATCACTCTCTTCGGTTTTTACTCCTTCTGGTGTCATTGGTTGGTCGCTTACTAAAAGCAAAGCACCGGTAGGGATTTTATTATAAAACCCTACCGTAAACACAGTAGCCGTTTCCATATCAATTGCGTATGCTCTTACTTTTTGCAAGTATTCTTTAAATGGCTCATCATGTTCCCAAACACGGCGGTTGGTAGTATAAACAGTACCCGTCCAGTAATCCACCCCATAATCCCTGATGGTAGTGGACACCGCTTTTTGCAATGCGAAGGCAGGCAATGCAGGTACTTCTGCCGGAAAATAATCGTTGGAAGTTCCTTCTCCCCGAATAGCTGCAATTGGTAAAATAAGGTCGCCGAGTTTATTACGTTTTTTTAATCCGCCACATTTGCCTAAAAACAATGCGGCTTTTGGTTGAATAGCCGATAGCAGATCCATAACGGTAGCTGCAGTTGGGCTGCCCATTCCAAAATTGATAATGCTGATATTATCAGCCGTGGCGCATTGCATGGGTTTACCTGCACCAATTACTTCCACATTGTTCCATTGGGCAAACATGGTAACATAATTGCTGAAATTGGTCAGCAAAATATATTCGCCAAAATTTTTCAGGGACTCCCCGGTATAGCGGGGCAACCAGTTCTGTACTATTTCTTCTTTTGATTTCATGTGTCCATTTTAGTTATAAGAATTTGTCACATAGTATATCCACAAAAATTATCATCGCTTTTTAAGTAAGTTAGCTCGATAATTTTATGGATATTTCATGCCTGCGAATTTAATCATTTACTTTTGAAGCATGATGAATATCCCTTATCCCGAACCGTCCTTCCGTATGCGGCAGGAAGGGGGTAAAGAATTTATTTTTGATGCATTGAGAAAAAAATGGTTGCTGCTTACCCCCGAAGAGTGGGTTCGGCAAAATTTTGTGCAATATCTTTTGCAGGTAAAAAACTATCCCTCTACATTAATTGCCCTTGAAAAGGAAATCAAACTCGGTGAATTGAAAAAGCGGTTTGACATTTTGGTGTACGACAATAAGCACCAGCCCTGGATGATGGTGGAGTGTAAAGGCGCCAATATAAAATTGGATGAAAAAGTATTAGAACAAGCCTTGCGATACAATATGAGTGTACCTGTTGAGTTTATTGTTATTACTAATGGGGATGCAACTTTTGGTTGGCATAGGGCAGAAGGGAAGTTGGAGATGCTGGAGGAGTTGCCGTAGAGAATTAGTGTATCATCGGCATTACTACTATCTACGTTTGTTGAATCGCACTTTTTATCGTTGATAATTTTGTTGTGCATTTTCAAGGCATCCTGTAGATGATCGGTACACAACTAAGTTGATATTAGCAATGAAGCCAGGTAAATAATTCTTCCTTCGCTAAAGCTTTAGGGCAACAAAAAACCCATTCCAAAATTTCGGAATGGGTTTGAAAAATAAGCAATTAATATATGGCCTGGTTAGTTTGAAATTAAGGGAAGATACCGAGTTCTGAATAGCTGGTACCTACTTTATTAATAGCAACAACATACGCCGCTGTTCGCATATCCGGTATTTCAGGATTTGCTTTCCATGCATTCATAATTTCATGCGTAGCGGTAATCATGGTTTCTTCAAGGCCACTGTATACAAGATCAACCTCATCCGGCCCGTGCATAATAAATTCTCTTGAAGCATCTTTTACCCTTTTACCTGTAAGTTCTTCCATTTGCCCCAATATTTGTGAGTTCAGGTTTTCTGTAAAACGTTTTTCCAAACGACCATAACGTACATGACTAAGGTTTTTCAACCATTCAAAATACGAAACAGTTACACCGCCTGCATTCAGGTACATATCTGGTACAACCAATACCCCTTTTTTACCAAGGATCTCATCTGCTTCCGGTGTTAATGGTCCGTTTGCTGCTTCACCTATAATTTTAGCTTTAATGTTTGGTGCATTATTGCCATCAATTACATTTTCTAATGCAGCAGGAATTAAAATATCACAATCCATTATTAAGGCATCCGCATTTTTTTCAAAATTGGTTGCACCCGGGAAGTTTAATATAGAGCCGGTTGTTTTTCTGTGGTTAAACACCGCATCAATATCCAATCCTTTATCGTTGTAAATAGCCCCCTCGTATTCGGCAAGGCCAATTACTTTAGCTCCTGCATCCTGGAAGAATTTAGCACTGTGATAACCCACATTACCTAAACCTTGTACTACTACCCGTTTTCCTTCTACGCCTACAGTTAAGCCGAGTTTTTTCATTACATCGGGCATATTACATACTTCACGCAGACCAAAGAAAACGCCAAGACCTGTTGCTTCTCTGCGTCCCCGAACACCACCTTGAGTTACCGGTTTACCAGTTACACAACCAGCAGCATCAATTTCTCCAGGATGCATGGCAGTGTAGGTGTCAAGTATCCAGGCCATTTCTCTTTCACCGGTTCCGTAATCAGGTGCAGGAACATCCGTTCCCGGACCGATAAAATTTTTCTTAATTAACTCTGCTGTATAACGACGGGTAATTTTTTCTAATTCCCAGGTTGAATATTTTTTAGGGTTGATTTTAATCCCGCCTTTACCACCACCAAAAGGAACGTTTACAATGGCGCACTTGTAAGTCATTAATGCAGCTAGAGCCATTACTTCATCCTGGTTTACTTCTGCTGCAAAGCGAATACCTCCTTTACAAGGCGTTTTATGATGAGAATGTTGTACACGGTACGCTTCAATTACTTCAATACTTCCATCATCTCTTTTTAGTGGAAACCGCATTTGATATACGGCGTTGCATTCCCGGATCTGTCCAAGAATACCAATATCCCATTTGGTAAATTTGGCAGCCTTGTCGAAACTTTTTTCAACGGCGCCGAAGAAACTGTAATGTTGATCTGACATGAGTTCTGTTTTTTAGTAAGCAATCGTTATTATAAGTAGGAAGTAAAATATTTGAAACAACATCTTACTTCAACAAGCCAATTATTTTTCTTTTTCTAATCGTGTAATTTTCTTATCCAATCGTATCACATATAATATTAAACCGATAAGAATAGTAAGTACCACGGCTACTACCACATAAATTCTGCCGTTGTCACGCATCATATCACCCATTTGCACTTCTTTTTCCTGCGCATTACTGCTTAACGAAAGCAGCACTAAAAGTAAAGAGCCAATTATTTTTTTGAATTGCATCATGATAGAAGCTGTTTTTCTTTTAGTAAATGCAGCCTGATTTTTAACGTTGTTATCCATACACCTAATAAAGTCCATCCAATTACTGCTGGATAAAATATGATCCGCATACTGCTGTCAATATCACTAGTGTTTAACGCAGGGTTGCCTTCTCTGCCAGGATGCAAACTATCCATTACCCTGGGTAATATCCAGATAGAAGGGAAAAGCATTGCGTAGGCAAATATGTTATATACCGAACTTATTCTTGCTCTTTTATCCATGTCGCTGATAGAATCTCTCAACACCATGTAAGCAAAATAAATAAGCAAAGCAATGGCAGCACCAATTAGTTTGGGTTCTCTTGCTAATGCACTAAATGATTGAAAGGCCGGATTGTTTGGATCAGCCCAGGTATAGGTCATCCATATTGCACCGGTTGCATATCCTAATGCTCCCATTACAATTCCAACAGCAGCATAATGACGGGCATATATATCGTACTTCAAATTAAATGTGCGGAGGTATTTGATGGAATTCACAACAGATACAGTAAAAAGTATCATCATGGCAAACCACATACATACATGGAAATATAAATTTCGGATTGTTTCCTGGAGGGCTGGAAGTGCTGGTACTTTCATTAAGAATCCACCAACAACTGTATAGATAAGCAAGAGAATACTTGCAATCTTCCACCAGGATTTGTACATATAGTTTTTTGTGTTCGTCATGGGTGGCCAATGAAGCTATCGGCCTGCTAAATGTGAGGGCAAAATTAAGGGTAAAAGGCAATATTAAACAGAAGAATGTTAAACAATCGATTCTCCTTATCGCTGTATTTAAAGATGTTATAGCTTAATTAATTAAACTTGGAATGAATTCAATATTCAGCGAATAATATTCAAACTTTTCTAATCTTTCCAGAGATAAGGGAATAATATAACAGCCAGTAATATTACCATTGCATCTAACGCAACGAGTAAAAGAACCGTTGAAATTGGAATGGTAAGCAACGGCGCAAAGGCAGCATTTGATAAACGCATTAATAACAGGAGTTGAGGAATTATTATCGGAAAACCTAAAACAGCCATGATTGCAGCATTTTGCTGGGCTTTTGCAGCAATAGCTGCTAAAAAAGTAAAGACAAGGCTTAAACTCCAGCCCCCTAATAAAACAAGACCTGTAAATTGCCAGATTTTTTGCATTGGGTTACCCAGAAAAAGGCTGAATAAAAACAAGCTCAGTAAACTCATGGCCAGCATCAGCACAGTATTAAAAAGCAGTTTGGCGAGTACAAAGTCGCCGGGACTGGCTATGGAGTAGAAATAAAGCATCCTGCCCTTACTTTCCTGCAGAAAGCTTTTGGCAACGGCATTGATACAGATAAATAATTGGATAACCCAGAATAATCCATTCCAAACTTTTGCTTCTGGCTCATCAATTGCCATGTACAATACAAAAATAGTAGCGCCTATATATAATATGATGCCGTAGAAGCTATATTGCTGTCTTACTTCCAGCAACAAGTCTTTCTTAAAAAGTGTAAATATGTGGCGGGCTGAACTGATAAATATTTGTTTAACTGCGAAAATACAGATTCCATGAGTTTGCTTCTGCCTTTAATAATATAATTTGCGACTTAATAAAAAGAAATAAATGAAAAAGATATTTGTCATAGTTACGTTTATCATCAGCCTTGCTGCTGTAATGGGGATTCAATCTTGCCAGTCAACCAAATCTGCTACTTCTTCTAAAATGATGAAGTTCAATTTTGAAAAGGGCAGGGGTTATCATTATGAAATGATCATGAACATGGATCAGGAAGTGATGGGGGCGAAGCAACAGATTGACATGTCAACGTACTACTCTATGCTGGTAACAGAAGATGACGGCGCTTTGAAAACCATAAAGACCACTTTTGACAGATTTAAAATGAATATGGGAGTAATGGGTATGCAAATAGAAGTGGATACCGAAAAGCCTTTTGTAGCTACGGGTGATTCAGAAGAAAATCCCCTGGCAATGGTGAACCGATTACTAGGAGCAATAAAAGGTCAGCAATTTGTAATGAAAGTAGATGCAGAAGGAAAAGTGCAGGATGTGCAAGGTTTCCAGGAAATGGGAATGAAGATTGCCGATTCGTTAGGTCTTGATGAAGCAAAAAAGAAGGAGATGTTGCAATCATTTAGTCAGCAGTTCAACGAAAAAAATATAAAAGAACAGTTTGAGAGAGTGCTTTATATTTTCCCAAATAAAGAAGTAAAAGTTGGAGATAGCTGGCAGAAGACAACCACTACCAGCGGCCCGATGGGCGGGAAGTACAGTTCAACGTATACAGTAAAAGAAATTGAAGGCGACATGGTGACGTTGGAAGAAAAAACTAAAATTGAATCAGACAACGAGCAATTGAAATTGTCTGGTGAGCAAACAGGCGAATTAGTGGTTGATAGCAGAACGGGTCTTGTGGTATCTGCTGATATGGATATGAATATGGAGACAACCAGCAGTGGTACAAAAGTAAATATGAAAGGGAAAACAAAAATTAAAGGACAGGCGAGATAGCTTTCTTCTAAAGTCGGGTAAATTTCCCACAAAGGCACAAGGACACAAAGAGTTTCCTTTGCAGTTTGGTGACTTTGTGGGGAATTTTATTTGTGATAGCAATTTCTGCACCTCGGTTCATAGGCATCCATTGCGCCAAGCATAACCTGGTCTTCGTTTGGTATTTTCCGGTAGGAATAGTTGGCAATATTGCCACATTGCATGCAGATAGCATGTAGTTTGGTTACATAATCGGCTTTAGCCATAATAAAAGGCATTTGGCCAAAGGGCTTGCCGAGATAATCCATATCTAATCCGGCTACAATTACCCGGATGCCCCGAAAAGCAAGCTCATCACACACATTGGCAATTTCTTCATCAAAGAATTGGGCTTCATCAATACCAATTACATCCGCCTCACCTGCATATAGTAATATCTTTTGCGAATTATCAATGGGGGTTGATTGAATAGCCGTGGAATCATGCGAAACGATTTTTACTTCATCATATCGCACATCAACGGCAGGTTTGAATATCTCTACTTTTTGGTTGGCAATTTTTACTCTTTTAAGCCGGCGGATCAACTCTTCCGTCTTCCCACTGAACATGGAGCCGCAAATCACTTCTATACTTCCCCGTCGCTGCCCGCTGGTGTTAGGTTCAATAAACATTGTTAAGATTTAATTATCTGGTAATGGTACCTACTTTATTGGCAAACTGTTTGTAATTTTAGAACACTTGTTGCGTTAGGAGGTTGCTACTCGGTTTACCTGTTCAATAAGCATTCATTTTTTCAGCGGTCAAAAATACCATAATGGAACGAATTGAAGGTCTCATCAGTAAATTAAAAGAACAGTTTCAGCAAAATGCTGAACCGGCTTTGCTGCTTGGCACTGTTCAGCTATTGCAGTTTGAATTAACGAAGCTGCAGCAAAACCAGTCTCAAAGCCTTGGTACTGCAAAAGTGGCTGTTATGCTTCCTCAATCCAATGTAGTTGGTGCAGTAGCAGCACAATTTGAAAAATATGCACCTAAGCCGATTGAAAAAATAATAACACAAGAGGTAAAAGAAACTGTACTGGTAGATGAAGGAACCTTATCGGTAGTGCAGAAAAACGGTCAGTTGGATATGATGTTTGACCCGATGACGGAAATACCTACTCTCTCTCATCAATCGAAAGATGTAAATACCTCTTCTCCGGAACAAGGCGAATCTTTGAATGATAAATTGAAACAAGGGAAAACGGAGTTGATTGAAATGCTGAAAGAAACTCCTGTGAAAGATCTGCGCAAAGCCGTAGGTATTAATGATCGCTTCCTTTTTATAAATGAGCTTTTTCGTGGGGATGAATCAATGTACGAAAGAAGTATTAAAACCATCAACAGCTTTAATATTTATGCCGAAGCTGAGTATTGGATTAGCCGGGAGCTAAAACTCAAATTGGGTTGGAATAATGACCATGCTTCTGTACAGCAATTTGATCAATTGGTTAAGAGAAGGTTTTCTTGAATATAGTTGATGATAACTTCCAAAGCTCCCTCATTTTTCTTTACATAAGCTCCTGCTTTTTCTCCTGTTTCCCTATAGTAAGATGAGTTTAATACGAATTGGTTCAATACTGCAATTAGTTCGTCTTTATCGATTATAGAAAAAGCACCTTTTATAGCAAGAAGTTCTGTTGCTTCCCTATATTTTTCATAATTAGGGCCAAAAAAAACGGGTTTGCTGTAAACTGCAGCTTCTACTACATTATGAACACCAGTGCGGCTCAAGCCTCCGCCTACATAACTGCACCATGCATATTTGTATAAAGTAGACAACATGCCGATGTTATCAATAATTAAAACATCACTATTGTTTGCTTGCGAAGAAGATAAAGATGAATAAAGTAAACTGTCGGGAAATAATGTTTGTATATTCTCAATATGTTCAGTATCTATTTCATGTGGAGCAATTATGAGTTTTACTTTATTAAAAGAAAGAAAGTCACCTGTTTTTTTAAGAAGCTCTTCATCATTTTTCCAGGTGCTGCCTGCAATTAAAACCTTGTTTCCGGAAATAAATTTTTCTATATGCGGAAGTGATTTTGATGAAGTAGCGATTTCAATTACCCGGTCAAATCTTGTATCGCCAGCCACACTGCAAATAGAAGACAAGCCAATACCGTCGATTAGTTTTTTAGATTCAGCATCTTGGACAAACAGGTGGTTGAAACGGGACAATATTTTTCGCTGCATTCCTCCATACCATTTAAAGAATGACATGTCTTCTCTGAATATTGCAGATATTAAGATTAACGGAATGTTCCGGTATTTAATTTTCTTGAGATAGTAATACCAGAACTCATACTTTACAAAAAGCACCAATGAAGGATTTACGATCTCAAGAAATCGTTTGGCATTCCTTGCACCATCAAGCGGCAGGTAAAAAACCCAGTCAGCATTGTTATAATTCTTTTGTACTTCAAAGCCCGATGGGGAGAAGAAGGTTAGCAGGATTTTATAATATGGGTATTGCTTTTTTAATCGTTCTATTACAGGCCGGCCCTGCTCAAACTCTCCCAACGAGGCGCAGTGCATCCAGATGATTTTTTCTCCGGCAGGGATAACTGTTTCCAGGATTTTGAAAATATTTTTTCTTCCCTGTACCCATTTTTTTGCCTTCTCATTGAATAACGAAGCCACATGGATTGCGGCCCGGAAAAGCTGTAGAAAAATATTGTAGAGAAATATGCCCAAATGATTGGTTATAAATAAGGAACAAATGTAAAAGCAATCGGGTAAACTACCTCTATTTTACTATTTTTGCGGCACTTTAAATGTAAATAAATCCGAATGCGTCCTATACAGATGGTAGATACGAAAACTCAGTATCAAAAAATCAAAGCAGATGTTGATAAAGCTGTGATGGATGTTATGGAGAGTTCTGCCTTTATTAATGGAAAAGCGGTACAGGATTTTGCAGCTAGTTTGACGGGTTACATTGGTACAAAACATACCATACCTTGCGCCAACGGAACGGATGCTTTGCAAATTGCAATGATGGCTCTCGGTCTTCAACCCGGGGATGAAGTAATTACTCCCTCATTTACATATGTGGCCACTACAGAAGTTATAGCTCTGCTTCGTCTTACACCCATTTTTGTGGAAGTAGATGCAAAAACGTTTTGTATCGACCCGGCTACATTAGAAAAAGCAATTACTTCAAAAACAAAAGCGATCGTGCCGGTTCATTTATATGGGCAGGCAGCGCCAATGGAAGATATAATGGCGATTGCCAAAAAGCATGGTTTGTATGTAATTGAAGACAATGCACAGGCAATTGGGTGTGATTATTGTTTTGCAGATGGAACAAAAAAGAAAACGGGAGTGATTGGCGATATTGGAACCACATCATTTTATCCGTCAAAAAACTTAGGAGCATTTGGCGATGGGGGTGCAATCTTTACTAATAACGATGAGTTGGCAGCAAAAATGAAAATGGTTGCTAATCATGGCCAGAGCAAGCAATATTATCATGATGTGGTAGGTTGTAACAGTCGCCTTGATTCTATGCAGGCCGCCATTTTGAATATTAAGTTGACACATTTAGATGAATATATTGTTGCAAGACGAGCTGCTGCAGATTATTACGATAAGGCTTTTGCCAATCAGTCAAAAATAAAAACACCGCATCGGGCCTCATACTCGAATCATGTTTTTCATCAGTATACGTTGATATTGGATGGTGTTGAAAATCCGGCTGAATATCGAAATGGATTGAAAGAATTTTTAGCCAGTCATTCAATACCAGCAATGATTTATTACCCGGTGCCCGGTCATAAACAAAAAATGTTTGAACAGTTTAATGTAGCCTCACAAGTAATGCCTGTAACTGATTGGCTAACAGAGAGAGTTATTTCATTGCCTATTCATACTGAATTGGATGAAGAGCAAATGAGTTTTATAACAAGCAAAGTATTGGAATATTTAAACAAATAGATAAAACATGAAAATTACAGTAGTAGGAACGGGGTATGTAGGTTTAGTGACAGGGACTTGTTTTGCAGAAACTGGAAACGATGTGACATGTGTTGACATAGATACGAATAAGATTGATAAACTGACTAAAGGCGAGATAACGATTTATGAGCCCGGGTTGGAAAAAATATTTCTTCGCAACTTGAAAGAAAACAGGCTTCGTTTCACTACCAATCTTGCGGAAGGTATAAAAGATGCAGCGATTATTTTTTTGGCGTTGCCAACACCTCCGGGTGAGGATGGCTCCGCTGATTTGAAATATATTTTAGGTGTAGCAGATGATTTGGGGAAAATGCTTACTGATTATAAAGTAATTATTGATAAAAGCACTGTACCTGTGGGAACTGCTGAAAAAGTACAGGCTGCCATTGCAAAAAATTATAAAGGAGATTTTGATGTGGTTTCAAATCCTGAATTTTTAAGAGAAGGTGTAGCGGTGGATGATTTTATGAAACCCGACCGTGTTGTGATTGGGACTAATTCAGAAAGAGCCAGAAAAGTGATGGGTGATTTGTATGCGCCTTTTGTTCGCCAGGGAAATCCGGTAATATTTATGGATGAACGTTCTGCTGAATTAACAAAATATGCGGCTAATTCTTTTCTTGCTACCAAAATTTCATTTATGAATGAAGTGGCCCGTCTTTGCGAAAAATTAGGTGCTGATGTAGACATGGTTCGTCGTGGGATTGGCAGTGATGATAGAATTGGTAAACGTTTTTTATTTCCCGGTATTGGATATGGTGGAAGCTGTTTCCCCAAAGATGTACAGGCTTTGGTAAAATCATCTTCAGAAGTAAACTATGATTTTGAAATATTAAATGCAGTAATGAAAGTAAATGAAGATCAGAAGCTGCATCTTATGCCCGGGATTAAAAAATATTTCAATAGTGATCTTGCAGGAAAACATTTTGCATTGTGGGGTTTGGCGTTTAAACCTAATACCGACGATATTCGGGAGGCACCAGCCTTATACATGATTGATGAGTTAACAAAAGAAGGGGCAACTGTTACTGCATTTGATCCAGAAGCTATGAAAAATGTGAAAGGAGTGATAGGAGATAAAATAACCTATGCAGAAAATCAATACGATGCATTGAAAGAGGCTGATGCACTGATTATCGCTACAGAGTGGAATGAGTTCCGCACACCTGATTTTTCTAAAATTACTTCTAGTCTAAAAAACAAGGCTGTTTTCGATGGACGCAACCTCTTTGATCTTGCCGCTATGAAAGAACTGGGATTTCATTATCAAAGTGT
>LNFJ01000038.1 GCA_001464625.1 Bacteroidia bacterium Ga0077558
CATCTTGATTATATCATGCACTTTGCTTCACCTGCCAGCCCGATCGATTATTTGAAAATTCCAATACAAACATTGAAAGTGGGAGCCATGGGTACGCATAATTGTTTGGGGTTGGCAAAGGCAAAGGGAGCAAGAATGTTAGTAGCTTCTACCAGCGAAGTATATGGAGATCCCTTAGTACATCCACAAAGAGAAGAGTATTGGGGTAATGTAAATCCGGTTGGCCCAAGAGGCGTATACGATGAAGCGAAGCGTTATATGGAGTCAATCACAAGAGCCTATTATACTTTTCATGGGGTAGAAACCAGGATCGTTAGAATATTTAATACTTACGGACCAAGAATGCGATTGAATGACGGAAGAGCTTTGCCTGCATTTATTGGTCAGGCTTTACGTGGCGAAGATCTTACAGTGTTTGGTGATGGCTCGCAAACCAGAAGTTTTTGTTATGTGGATGATTTAGTGGATGGAATTTACCGCTTGTTGCTTAGCGACTATTCGATGCCCGTTAACATTGGTAATCCCAATGAAATATCGTTGAAGGATTTTGCTGAAGAAATTTTAGCACTAACAGGTAATAAAGTAAAGATAGTTTACAAGCCTTTGCCGGTGGATGATCCTAAGCAACGTCAGCCGGATATTACGAAAGCAAAAAACCTGTTGGGCTGGGAGCCAAAAGTGAATCGTAAAGAAGGATTAAAAATAACATACGATTATTTTAAATCATTGCCAGCAGAAGAGTTGAGCAAGTTGCCAAAAGAATTTATTAGTCAGAAGTAATTAAAATAAAAGAATGTACAACGAATTAGTAAGTAAGAAAGCGAAACTGGCTGTAATAGGATTAGGCTATGTTGGGTTACCAATTGCATTAGAATTTGCCCGTAAAGTATCGGTTATCGGGTTTGATATTAATGCAAAAAGGGTAGAAATGATGAAGCAGGGCATTGACCCCAGCAATGAATTAGAAAAGGAAGCCTTTGATGGTTGTGATATTACCTTTACGGATTCATTAGATGTATTGAGGGAAGCTAAATTTTTTATTGTAGCAGTGCCAACTCCGGTTGATGAACATAATGTACCAGATTTAACGCCGGTAAAAAAAGCATCAGAAACAATTGGCAAGGTTATTAAGAAAGGTGATTACGTAGTTTTTGAATCAACTGTTTACCCTGGTTGTACAGAAGAGGATTGTTTGCCGGTAATTGAAAAATTATCAGGGTTAAAAGATATTATTGATTTTAAATCAGGGTATTCACCGGAAAGAATTAATCCAGGTGATAAAACTCATACACTGGCCAAAATTATTAAAGTTGTCTCTGGTTGCGATGCAGAATCGCTGGAAGAAATAGCAAAAGTGTATGAACTGGTTGTTGAAGCAGGTGTACACAAGGCATCTTCAATAAAAGTAGCGGAAGCTGCAAAAATTATTGAAAACACTCAACGGGATCTGAATATTGCGTTAATGAATGAACTATCCATCATCTTCGGAATGATGAATATCAATACATACGAAGTGTTGGAAGCCGCAGGTACTAAATGGAATTTCTTAAAATTTCAACCAGGTCTTGTAGGAGGACATTGTATTGGAGTTGATCCTTATTATCTTACTTATAAAGCCAGCGAGTTAGGATATGATGCCGAAGTGATTTTAGCAGGGCGAAATATCAATGATAATATGGCCAAGTATGTTGCTAAATCAGTTGTGCAACATATTATCAAAAATTCGGGGGATGTAAAATTGTCGAAAGTACTGGTAATGGGAGCTACGTTCAAAGAGAATGTTAGTGACATTCGCAATTCTAAAGTGGCAGATGTTGTTAAGGCGTTGAAATCGTATTATGTTAATGTGGATGTACAAGACCCTTATGCAGATTCTGAGGAGCTGCAACATGAGTATGGTTTTGGACTGGTTGACAAAATAGCAAGTGATTATGATGCTGTAATTGTCACTGTTCCTCATAATGAGTATAAAGATTTGGGTGACGAATATTTTTCAGGCATTACAAAATCTCATGGTTTGGTAGCCGATCTTAAAGGTATTTATCGTAACCGTATTACTAACAGAGCTTATTGGAGTTTATAATATGCCGTTTCATATAACAGATTTTCCGGGATTACTTGTTTTTGAACCAAGAGTGTTTGAAGATAGTCGTGGTTATTTCTTTGAGTCGTACAATGAAAATGTCTTTAAGCAGGGAGGTGTTGATATACGTTGGGTGCAAGACAACCAGTCTTCCTCTACCTATGGTGTAATTCGTGGATTGCATTATCAGTTGCCGCCATTTGCACAAACTAAATTAGTGCGGGTACTGCGGGGAGAAATATTAGATGTAGTTGTAGATATAAGAAAAGGCTCGCCAACCTATGGCAAAAGCCATAGTGAAGTGCTGTCAGCAAAAAGCAAAAAGCAGTTGTTAGTACCAAAAGGATTTGCTCATGGTTTTTCTGTATTAAGCGAAAAGACAGAAGTACTGTATAAATGCGATAATTTTTATAATAAAGAAAGTGAAGGTGGTATTATTTATAATGACCCGGCATTGAATATTAATTGGCAAATATTGGCAGGTAAGGCAATTGTTTCAGAAAAGGATATCTTGTTGCCCACTTTTGCTAATTGTAATAATAGTTTTGTTTTTGAAGTATAGAAGCATGTCAACAAAACAAAAAATACTGATAACAGGTTCTAACGGTCAGTTAGGAAAAGAGCTAAAACAACTGGAATCTTCATTTCCGCAGTATGAATTTGTTTTTTTATCAAGGGAAGATTTGCCCATCCATCATTTTGAGTTACTTCGTAATTTTTTTAAAGGCTATCATCCGCAATATTTAATTAACTGTGCTGCTTATACTGCTGTAGACAGGGCAGAAACAGAAAAAGATTTGGCCTTCCAGGTAAATGCAGAAGCAGTGGGGGTGATGGCCGCAGTTTGTAAGGAATACAATACAAAGTTGATTCACATTTCAACTGATTATGTTTTTGATGGTACAGCCACTAAGCCTTATACCGAAGAAGCTCCTACGAATCCACAAAGTGTATATGGTGCATCAAAATTAAAAGGTGAGCAAGAGGCCTTACAATTCAATCCTGATGCTATCATTATCCGAACAGCATGGGTTTATTCGGAATTTGGAAAGAATTTTGTAAAAACGATGCTCAAGTTAATGAGTGAAAGAGAGGAAATAAATGTAGTAAGCGACCAGGTGGGATCACCTACTTATGCTGCGGACTTAGCCACTGTTATACTTCAAATAATCAGCTCGGAAAAATGGGTGCCGGGTATTTATCATTATAGCAATGATGGTGTTATAAGCTGGTACGATTTTGCAGTTGCCATCAAAGAATTGACAGCCAGTTCTTGTAAAATAAATCCTATTACTACTGCTCAATATCCAACACCCGCCAAACGGCCTGCATATTCTGTTCTGGACAAATCGAAGATCCAATCTGCATTCAATATTCCTGAAAAAAATTGGAAAGAAAGTTTGTCAGTTTGTCTTGACAACCTGCAGTAAAGCAGTTGTTTAACTTTCAAGACGGCGTTTGTTAGCCCTAATCTCACACTATTTTCTTCAAAATTAATTTGCTTCCTAAATAGGGGTAAGCGGTTTCCCGGTTGTTATATTAAAAATTACTTTTGGGCGCAGCTTTATTAATAGACCAACAATACCAGTTACACGGAATGGAATTGGAGAACGAAGCCATCGGATCGCTACTGGCACAAAGGGATAAAACCACTTTTGAGCAGGTGTTTAAAACTCATTTTAAACGGCTGCATTCCTATGCATTTACTATACTCCAGGATGAAGTTGAAGCAGAAGAAATGGTACAGCAGGTGTTCTTCAAATTATGGGAACGAAGTGATAGTCTTTCATTCAATAGTCCTCTTGCCGCCTACTTATACCGGGCTGTGCACAATGAGAGTATGAATTATATTAAGCACCAGAAAGTAAGATCAACTCACCAGTTACAAGTGGCATACAGAATGAGGAATGAAGTGGAACATCCGGCTAAAAAAATAATGGCCGGTGAACTGGAAAAAAAGATTCAAACTGCACTGAATGAATTGCCGGAACAGTGCCGTACCATTTTTCAGCTTAGCCGTTTTGATGAATTGAAATACCGGGAGATCGCAGATAAACTGGGCATTTCTATAAAGACAGTAGAAAACCAGATGGGCAAAGCACTCAAGTTGATGCGGGCCAAACTGGTTGATTTTCTAACCTATATTTTACTATTTATTAATTTTTAATACCACAACCCTGGAACCAAAATTTTACCATATTGATGATGACCTGCTGGTGAAGCGGCTGTTGGGTGAAGCATCCCCGGAAGAAGATCAAGCTGTACAGAAATGGGTGAATGAAGATGCTGCAAACCAGGAATATTATAGCCAGCTAAAACGAATTTGGGATAGTAGTAAAAAGCTGGCAGAAGTTTCAGCTGTTGATGAAAATAAAGCCTGGCAGAATTTTCAACAACGGATTTTAAATCCAAAAAAGGAGGCAGCGATTATTGAAAGAAGCCGTTTCCCCTGGATGCAAATTGCTGCTTCGATTATTTTAGTGCTGGGTCTTACTCTTGCTATGAATTTTTTGAGTAATATAAAAGACAAGCCAACTGAATTGCTTGCACAAACAGAACAGAATGTGTTGATTGATACACTACCCGACAATTCAGTAGTTACTTTGAATAAAAAATCCTCTATTCGATACTTATCAAAATTTAATGGGAAATCAAGGGAGATTGCTTTGCAGGGAGAAGCTTTCTTTAATGTAGCACCAGATAAAAAGAAGCCCTTTATTATAACCGTGAATGATGTACAAGTGGAAGTGGTAGGAACTTCCTTTAATGTAAAAAATGAAAATGGAAATACGGAAGTGGTGGTAGAGACGGGTATTGTCAGGGTTACCAAAAATGGCAGAACAACAGAGTTGGTAGCTGGGCAAAAATTACTCCTGACTTCAAACGATAGTCTTGTATCAAAAGAACAAGTAACTGACAAACTCTACAACTATTATCGAAGTAAAGAATTTGTTTGCGATGATACGCCACTGTGGAAACTGGTTGAGGTGCTGAATGAAGCTTACGATGCAAATATCGTAATTGGCAGAAAAGAATTAAACGGCCTGCTACTCAATACTACTTTCAATAATGAGTCATTGGACAATATTTTAGAGATCATTCACCTCACTTTTGGAATTTCCGTTATCAAAAAAGACGGACAAATTATTTTACAATAACAGTTTTATTTTAATGATACACAAAAAAGCTATTCTATTTATTGGATTTGTTTTTTCTATCTGTACAGCAACATTCGGGCAAACTATTTTGCAGAAAAATATTTCGCTGGATATAAATCGTCAGCGCCTCGATAATGTACTGGAGATATTAAGTAACAAAGGAGATTTCTATTTTTCGTATAATTCTAATATTGTAAAGAAAGATAGCCTGGTAAGTTTTAAAGCCAGTAATAAAACGGTGAAGGAAATATTGACACTGCTTTTTAATAATACTTATGAGTTCAAAGAAAGCGGCAATTATGTAATTATCCGCAAAGCACCTATCCGGATGACACTGGTAACACAAAAAGGTGTAACGGAGGATAAGATTTATTCAGTAAGTGGTTATGTGTACGACGATCAATCTGGGTTTGCTATTAATGAAGCAAGTATTTACGAAAAGAATATCCTGGCCTCAGCATTGACCAATACAGAAGGTTTTTTTAAAATAAAACTTAAGAGCAGTAAAACCAGTACTGCCGAATTAACCGTGAGTAAAGAATTTTATGAAGACACTACCATAAAAATTCAACCCCGCTTTAATCAACAGCTTACAATTACAATGATGCCGGTTGAAATGGCCAATGAAAATGTAGTTATTCGTCCCGAAGATTATCTTACTTCAGATATTGTGCAAACTGTTGCAGACACCATTGCATCGGTAGCATTACCCGTTCTCATTGATTCTATTAAAGTACAAAGAACAGGTATTGGAAAACTGTTGCTTTCTGCAAAGCAAAAAATTCAGAGTGTAAACCTGAAGAAATTTTTTACAACAAGGCCTTTTCAGTTCTCTGTAATTCCAGGAGTAGGAAGTCATGGTAAAATGTCGGCACAGGTAGTTAATAATTTTTCTTTCAACCTGTTTGGTGGTTATACAGCCGGAACAAATGGTCTTGAAATTGGCGGCCTTTTTAATATCGACAAAAAAGATGTGAAGTATGTTCAGGCTGCAGGCTTGTTTAATGCAGTAGGCGGCCAGGTAAAAGGCGTTCAAATTGCCGGCATTAATAATCTTGTATTGGATAGTGTAAAAGCGGTACAGGTAGCCGGTGTCAACAATCTTGTAAAAGGGAAAATGACTGGATTGCAAATTGCCGGTGTATATAATCATGTTATTGATAGTGTAAAGGGAATGCAAGTAGCCGGTGTTGGAAATTTCTCTAATAAAAAAGTAAGTGGAATGCAGCTAGCCGGTGTGGTCAATGTTGCGAGAAGACAAATGGATGGAGTACAAGTAGCAGGTGTAATTAATTATGCAAAAAAATTGCGGGGTGTGCAGATTGGACTTATTAATATTTCCGATACCTCAGAAGGATATAGTATTGGATTGATCAATATTGTATTCAAAGGTTATCACAAATTAAGTTTTTACGCTACAGAAATACAAAATGTGAATGTGGCATTTAAAACAGGCAACTCAAAATTATATAGCATCTTACAGGCAGGACTAAATGCCAGTGATAGCAACCAGGTGTATTCATTTGGTTATGGATTGGGAAGTGAGTTGTGGTTAAATAAAAAGAAAACCTTTTCTATCAATCCTGAGTTGAGTTCGGTGTATCTCTATTTAGGTTCCTGGAATTATACCAACATTGTAAACAAACTTAACCTCAATCTGAATGTGAAGTTGAATAAGTATGTTTCCTTCTATGCAGGTCCTTCTTTCTCCGTCTATCTCTCTGATCAAAAAGCAGGAGTAAATGGTTATCGTTTCCCGATTCCTCCTTCGGGATATAATAGTTTTAAAATGGGCAATAAAGTAACAGGCTGGTTTGGCTGGACAGCCGGTATCAATTTCTTTTAATTTTTTTTGTTGACCAGCGATAGTAACACAGATGATCGTCCCTTGCGTCGCACACTTCATCTTTCTGTTAGCTACTGAGCAAATACATTCCACGCAAAGACGGTAAGTTTAAATACAAAGGTGCAAAGCTCAGCGCCTTTGCGTGAAATATAAGGCTGTAGCTGGGTAAATAATTTTTCCAATTCTGTTATAAAAAAATGTTAACGCATAGGGGTTTTTCATTCTTCAGTTGTTATACTCTCAAATAATCTGAATCAATAACACTAAAGAATCATCAATGAGATTTTATTTCGCTATTATCTTATCCTTATTAAGCGCAGTTGCGCAGGCACAATTTTCACAACAATTTCGTGGCACAGTAACCGACCAGGTATTGCAACAACCATTAGCAGGGGCCACAGTTACTATTATTAGTCTCAACAAGTCTGTAGTAACAGGTGCTGATGGGATTTTTCGTTTCAGCAATATTCCTGTTGGTTCTTATCGAATCACTATTTCTTATGCAGGTTATAAAGAAGGGTTGTTGGATAATATTGTAATAAACGCTGGTAAGGAAACAGTAATTACCGTTGCACTGGAAGCCAATGTAAAAACTGAAACTGAAGCGATCGTAAAAGCAAACAGCAAGAAAAATAAACCACTCAATGATATGAGTGTAGTAAGTGCAAGAGCTTTTACCGTAGAAGAAACGCAGAAATATGCGGCGGCAGTAAACGATCCATTACGAATGGCCACTGCTTTTGCTGGTGTACTGGCAGCTGATGATGGTAATAACAGCATCGTTATACGTGGTAATTCACCCACCGGTCTTTTATGGCGCATGGAGGGCATTGATATTCCTAACCCGAACCATTTTGGTACGCCGGGAAATAGTGGCGGCGGTATCTCTATATTAAGTTCACAGCTATTATCTAATTCAGATTTTATAACGGCTGCTTTTGCTGCAGAGTATGGCAATGCATTAAGTGGTGTGTTTGATTTGAAATTAAGAAAAGGGAATAACGAAAAAAGAGAATATGCTTTCCAGGCTGGTGTGTTAGGATTGAATGCAGCAGCAGAAGGTCCATTTTCAAAAAAATACAAAGGGTCTTATTTAATAAACTATCGATACTCCACATTATCGTTATTAAGCAAATTCGGTGTGCTGGGCGATGACGGAACTACCAATTTCCAGGACTTATCGTATAACTTTTATTTCCCTACAAAAAAAATCGGCCATTTTACCTTCTTCGGTTTTGGTGGCTTAAGTGACGATAAATCAAAAGCGAAAGAAGTAGATAAATGGGAGGAAAAAAGTGATAGATATACTGAAAAGTTTTTATCGAATACCGGCATGACAGGAATAACACATACTATTTTATTGGGGAATAAATTGAATGTTAAATCAGGAATAGGTCTTTCGCAAACAAAAATTGGGTACGACCAACATTATACCGAAGATGATCTATCTGTTTCTAAAACATATGTAGATAAATACACTACCAAAAAATGGACTTTTAATTCAACCGCTAACTATAAATTCAGCAACCAGTTGAATTTACGGGCTGGTTTAATAGCTAACCTTATCCGCTATAATTTTTACCAACTTTCTCCTGAGCATGAAGGGGAGCCTTTACGGGAAATGCTCAATACTTCAGGCATTACATCAACACAACAGGCATTTGCGCAATGGCAATACAAGCCATCAAATAATATCAGCATAAATGCGGGGCTTCATTATTTCCATCTTGCACATAATAGTACTTCATCAGTAGAGCCAAGGCTGTCTGCAAAATGGAATATTAATAATAAAAGCAGCATGGCAATTGGTTATGGCTTGCAAAGCCAAATGCAAACCCTGAATGTATATTTTGCCCAGCAAAAGTTGAATGACGGATCAGTTATTAGTCCAAATAAAAACCTTGATTTAACAAAGTCGCATCATTATGTGTTCTCCTACAGTTATAAGTTAGGGAAAAACTTACTTGCAAAAGCGGAGTTGTATTACCAACAGTTATTTAATGTGCCTGTCAGTATTTATGATACCAGCACATTGTCAACATTGAATATTCAAAACGAGTACATCGTTGATCCTTTGGAGAATTATGGAAAGGGAAGAAATTACGGAGTAGAAATTTCATTAGAAAGGCATCTCCAAAATAATTTCTATCTCACACTCAATAATTCTATTTATCAATCAAAATACACTGCTAAGGATGGCGTAGAAAGAAATACCCGTTTCAATGGCAACTATATTGTAACACTCATCACTGGTAAGGATTTTGTGCATGAATGGAAGTCGAAAACGATAGGTGTTAACCTGAAAACGATTTATGCCGGCGGGCTTCGTACCTCACCCATCGACTTTGCAGCTTCATCACAGAATGGCTATACCATCTTCAAAGAAAAGGAAGCGTTCAGTTTACAAAACAAAGCCTACTTCCGTACAGATTTGCGGTTAAGTATAAAATGGAACAAACGTCATCTTACCAGCACCTTATCGTTGGATTTCCAAAATATCACCAATCGGTTAAATGTATTTAATCAATGGTATGATGATGAGAAAAATGAAATTGTTACGAATTACCAGACAGGTTTGATACCCATTCTGAATTATAAAATAGAATTCTAAAACTGTTAAGAAAATGTTTACTCAATTCAAACAGTAATAGACACAGTTCAGTCGTCTTGCAATTGCAGAAGTATAACAGAAACGAAACCTTTGCTATATAAAAAGCATAACAGAAAACCTTATCAGTAATCTCAAAACAAAAAAATGAAAAAATTATTTATTATGTTAGCCGCCGCTGCCGCCTTATTTATGTTCCCTTCTTGCGAAAAAATAAAAGGGGAAGGGCCTTTACGAACAGAATCAAGAGCTGTAACCAATTTTTCTGGTGTGGATGCAGGTGTAAGTGGAAGAATCAATTATACAATTGATCCGGTGTACAAAGTTGAAATCACCGCACAGCGAAATATCCTGGATGTAATTGAAACATTCAATGAAAGCGGGTACTTGCGTATAAAAATTAAAAACGGGAAGCAAATCAAGACGAATGAAGATATAGTGATTAACATTAGTGCTCCTTCTGCAGATTATCTGCATTTGAGCGGTTCTGGAAATCTGTCTCTTACCGGTACTGTTGTTGCCACAAATATTAATATGAAGGTAAGCGGCTCTGGAAGCATCGCATTATCTAATGTGGCGGTAACAGAAAAGATAAGGGCCAACATAAGTGGTTCTGGAAATATCCAAACTCAGGGAGGAACTGCAAAAGACCTGGATTTAAAAATCAGTGGTAGCGGTAAAATAATATTGGATGGCGTTGCTGCAGAAAAAGCCGTTACGAATATCAGCGGTTCAGGAGATATCTATGTAAAATTGTCGCAGTTATTGGATGCCACAATAAGTGGAAGTGGATCGGTGTATTATCGGGGCAATCCACAAGTAATTACGCACATCTCAGGGTCGGGAAAAATTATGCCTTTATAGACGGTCGGATAAATCAAGAAAAGAAAAAGGGTCAATCAGTTTTGCTGATTGACCCTTTTGTTGGCCTATAAGGATTCGAACCTTAAACGACTGAACCAAAATCAGTTGTGTTACCATTACACCATAGGCCAATCACACTTAATTTGTCGAAGTGCCAATTTTTCAATTGGGAGTGCAAAAATAGGGCTATCAAGCTTTTCTCCCAAATGCTTTTTAAAGGAATTTATACCTGAAAGGCTAATATTATTCCAAATCAGATGAAATCACTTTGATAAAATCCCTTCTTCCTCCTCTTTCTTTTTCAGCTCTTTGATTTTATCCAGTGCCCTGGCCACCACATCGCACATGATGGTGTACAAAGCCCCCTGTTTGGCATTCTCATAAATGTAATCCAGCGCCTGATCCTCGTTAGGAATTATTACGGTGGGAAGGTTCGGATTCACTTTTCGGATTCCTTGTTGCAAAAGATCAATAATATCGTCGGCAGTACGTCCGCGTAGATTCTTGTCGCAGCGGATTATAATTTCATCAAAAAACTGGGCAGAAATTTGTCCTAATTCCCGGATGTCTTCGTCCCGCCGATCACCAGTGCCAGAGATTACCCCAATTTTTGTTGGATAATCCAGTTTGCTTACAAAATCGCAAAGCAGTTTTAGTCCATGCGGGTTATGCGCAAAATCCGCCAGCATGGTAAAGTTTTTGAATTGGAAAAAATTCAATCGTCCCGGGGTCAAACTTTCACTCGGAATAAATGTTTGCAATCCTGTTCGTATATCATCAATCGTAATATCACGGAATAAATAGGTAGCAAGTACAGCCGGCAAGCAGTTGTTGATATTGTGAACAGCTTTTCCTTCATATGTTAATGGAATATCCCTTGCTTGTAATACCCTTATTTTCCAACTCCCTTTCATAATGGTAACATATCCATTTTCATATACACAAGCCAGGCCATTCGTAGCAGCATGTGCTTTTATGCGGGGGTTATTTTCATCCATACTGAATAAGGCAATATTGCATCTCAGATCATCCTTCATTTTATACACTAAATCATCATCCGCATTCAATACTGCATAGCCATGCTGAAAAACAGTTTCGGGCACTACCTGTTTTACTTTAGCCATGGCATTGATATTATTAATACCACCAAGGCCAATATGGTCTTCTGCCACATTGGTAACTACTGCTACTTCACAACTTTGAAATGCCAAACCTGATTTTAAAATACCACCCCTTGCACATTCTAATACTGCAAAGTCAACTGTAGGATCCTTTAATACAAAGGTGGATGATACAGGTCCTGTGCAATCGCCTTTCATCATCAATTGGTTTTGTATGTATACACCATCAGAAGTAGTATAACCAACTTTTTTACCAGCACTTTTTGCAATATGTGCAGTTAATCTGGTTGTTGTTGTTTTGCCATTCGTTCCTGTTATTGCTATTATAGGAATACGACCTGCACTGCCTTTTGGAAACAGCATATCCACCACCGGTTCTGCCACATTTCTTGGTAATCCTTCAGATGGGTCAATATGCATCCGGAAACCCGGAGCTGCATTTACTTCTAGAATTGCACCGCCATTTTCAGCTACAGGTGTCTTTAGATCAACCGCCATTACATCTACACCACAAATATCGAGACCAATAATTTTTGCAATCCGTTCGAACATAAAAATATTAGCCGGATGAACTTCGTCTGTTACATCTGTACTGGTGCCACCAGTGGAAAGATTTGCTGTTGGTTTTACTAATACTTGTTCACCTTTTTTGGGAATCGTTTCTAATGTAATACCTGCGTCGTCCAGCATTTTTTGAGTGAACTGATCAATCGTAATTTGTGTCAGCACTTTTTCATGTCCAAAACCACGGCGTGGGTCTTTGTTAGTTTCATCAATTAACCATTGAATGTTATGTACTCCATCTCCAATAACAGATGCTGGTGTACGTAATGCCGCACAAATAAATTTATTGTTGATAACAAGACAACGAAAATCATAACCCGTAATAAACCGTTCTATAATTACATTGCGACCGTAAACCTTTGCAGCTTCAAATGCTTTTAATGCCTGCTCTCTATTGGTAATATTGGTGGTGTTTCCTTTACCATGATTGCCATCAATAGGCTTTATTACTAACGGATAACCAAATTTAGCGATCGCTTCGTCTAATCCTTCTTCTGTTCTAATTACTGTTCCTCTTGGCACCGGAATTTCAGCAGCCTCCAATAGCAGCTTTGTTTCTTCTTTATTACAAGCAATGTCTACTGCAATGTTTGAAGTAGTAGAAGCAATTGTTGCCCGTATTCTTTTTTGATTTACCCCATAACCTAATTGTACCAGACTTTGTTTATTCAATCTTATATAGGGAATTCCTCTTTTTGCAGCTTCGTCCACAATGCATCCGGTTGATGGGCCAAGTCTTGTATCTTCTCTAATCTCCCGCATCTCCTGAATATCTTCTGCCAGATCATAGTCTGTTCCATCAATCAATGCTTCTGCAATCCTAACCGACGCTTTTGCTGCATATACTCCAGCATCTTCTTCCATGTAACTAAATACTACATAGTACACACCTTCTTTTTCACCTTCGGCAGTTCTGGTTCTGCCAAATCCGGTATCCATTCCGGCCAATGTTTGTATCTCCAATGCAATGTGTTCAATCACATGTCCCATCCAGGTCCCTTCATCTACCCGTTGAAAAAAGCCACCTGGCACATTTTCACTACAGCGGTGTTCGTATAAACTCGGCAACATTTTTTCTAATCGCTCCCGAAAACCAGGAATCGTATTAGTGGGTCGTTGTTCCAGATCCTCCAAATCGAGTTTCATCTGGATTAATTTATTGCGGCGAACACTCCAATAATTTGGTCCTTTTAGCACTTTAATTTCAAGAATCTGCATGTGTTATTTAGTTTAAGACCTGCCTACCGACAGACAGGTTGGAAGTTAGTTTTTTTTAATTATGTTACCAATTCATCCGTCATAGTTTTATGGAGGCGGACTGTATTGGTATTATCATCGTCCCTTGCGTCGCACCTGTCTGCCGTCAGGCAGGCTCTTCAGGTTTCTATTCGCTACTCAGCATTTTGGAATACTTTAAGTGCTATAGTAATATCATTTAGGACAAAACTAATAGAACTTCAGCCTCAAAATTCGCAACTAACAGCTCTCAGGTTTTTCACTACATTTATAAAAACGAATTACCATGCCCGAAACTAACCGTCGTAAATTTATACAGAGAGCCGGTATTTTTTCAGCTACTGCATTTTTATCTTCGCTTGCCCAACCAGCCTGGAGCAGAAATTTGGATAGTGCCTTAAAAAATGCAGAAGGAATTTCTCCCGATGAATTGGCCAGCGAAGAAGATTTCTGGTATTATATACAGCAATCATTTACCGTATCTCCTTCACTTATTAATTTGAATAATGGGGGAGTTTCTCCCGCACCAAAAACTGTGCAGGATGCGATGAAAAGATATTATGATTATTGCAATGAAGCTCCCAGTTATTATATGTGGCGGATTTTGGACCAGGGCAGAGAACCATTACGTAAAAATCTCGCAAGACTGGCTGGTTGTAGTCCCGAAGAAATAGCGATCAACAGAAATTCATCCGAAGGATTAGAAACCTTAATTTTTGGGTTACAATTAAAAGCTGGGGATGAGGTGGTAGCTACGTTACAGGATTACCCGAATATGATTAATGCTTACAAGCAACGGGAAATGCGGGATGGAATTAAAATGAAATGGATAAGTCTGGAACTGCCAAGCGAAGATGAAGATTATATGGTGAGGCAGTATGTAAATGCGTTTACTGCAAAAACAAAAGTGGTGCATGTTACTCACATCATTAATTGGAACGGTCAAATATTACCGGTAAAGAAAATTGCACAGGAAGCACATAAAAGAGGAATAGAAATAGTGGTAGATGGTGCACATAGTTTTGCCCATTTCGATTTTAAAATTCCTGACCTTGATGCGGATTATTTTGCAGCGAGTTTACACAAATGGCTATATGCTCCTATCGGTAGCGGATTGCTCTATGTAAAAAAGGAAAAGATTAAAAACATTTACCCATTATTTGCTACTAGTGAAAACCCGTTGAAAGATGATATCCGAAAATTTGAAAATCTTGGCACACGGCCTATGTTTATTGAGCAGGCCATCGGTAAAGCCATTGAATTTCATGATATGATTGGCAGCGAACGAAAAGAAAAGCGATTGCACTACCTGAAGAATTATTGGATGGAAAAAGTAAAAAACATTCCGAAAGTAAAATTGAACACATCTATGAACCCGAAATATGGTTGTGCGATTGGTAATGTTTTAGTAGAAGGAAAGAAGCCCGGCGAACTTGATTCTTTCTTATTGGATAAATATAAAGTACATACGGTTGGTATTGTATGGGAAAATATTAATGGTGTGAGGGTAACTCCGAATGTGTACACAACAACAAAGAATTTGGATGTGTTGGTAGAAGGAATATCGGCGTTTGCAAAAAGTTGAGATAGTAGCTGAATTTACATCTCGTAGCCGTTATATTTCCACATTTCCACAACTTGCTACTATTTTAAGGAATACTAACACATTCAATGTTAACGTTAAATCATTTTTCAATTACTTTTGCCTGTAATCAAACCCCATTGAATGAGCCATCCTAAGGGAAAGCTAATAGCTATCGGAGGAGCAGAGGATAAAGGAACTAATTTAGAAACCGGAGAAGTTTACCGCAATAACCTCAATTTTTTTGAACTCGGCATTCTGCGCCGGGTGGTAGAAGAAACAGGCGGTCCCGCTGCCCGTATAGAAGTTATTACAACAGCCTCCATGATTCCTTATGAAGTAGGAGAAAACTATCTCAATGCATTTGGTAGAATAGGTTGCACCAATATCGGTGTCATGCATATTCGCACAAGACAAGATGCAATGAGCAATGAATATATTGAACGTATTCGCCAATGCGATGGAGTAATGTTCAGCGGTGGCAATCAGTTGCGATTAAGTGCCACTGACGGGGGTACAGAATTCTTATCATTACTGAAAAAAAGATATAAAGATGAGGAAGGTTTTGTAATTGCCGGAACAAGTGCTGGGGCCATGGCCATGAGTAACACTATGATTTATGAAGGCAATGCCACAAGAGCACACCTGAAAGGGGAAGTAAAAATAACAACAGGTCTGGGGTTTCTCAATACGGTTATCATCGACTCACATTTTGAAAAAAGAGGAAGATTTGGAAGATTGTCGCAGGCAGTTGCAGCTAACCCCGGTTGTATTGGTATTGGGCTGGGAGAAGATACCGGCATGTTGATTACAGAGGGAAATAAGATGGAAGCAATTGGTAGCGGGTTAGTAATAATTATTGACGGACATGATATTTTACACTCAAATATTGCGGATATACCGGATGGTAATCCAATAAGTCTTGAAAACCTGAAAGTGCATTTCTGCGAAAAAGGGAACGGGTATTTGATAAACGAACGGAAGTTTTTACCCGAAGCATCTGAAGGTTCTGTTATAAAAAAGCAGGTAGATGTGGAGTAGGATTTTTAAGCAACTGTTATAAATAGCTAAGCATCTGGTTATCCGGGTGCTTGCCTTTTATCAGAAAGCCTTTTATTTATTTAGGTAATAATATTTTAGTATGAAAAAAATTCTCTTCTTTTCCTTTGTGTTAGTTGCCTGTTCTTTTGTTCCTCAAAAGAAAACAAAAGTTATTTTCTTTGGGGATTCTATTACAGAATTGGGTGTAAAAGAAAAACCATACAAAGGGTATATTCTTCAATTGGATAGTATTTGCAAAGGAGAAAAGAAAGCGGAGCAATTTGATTTTGTTGGTTCAGGAATTGGTGGTAACAAAGTATATGATCTGTATTTGCGATTAGAAGAAGATGTGCTGAGTAAGAACCCTGATGTGGTGGTGATTTATGTGGGGGTAAACGATGTGTGGCATAAAACATTATTGGGTACAGGTACAGATGCAGATAAGTTTGAGAAGTTTTACCAGGCGATTATCAAAAAACTGCAAGCTAAAAATATTAAAGTGGTATTATGTACTCCTGCGGTAGTAGGAGAGAAATCAGATATGAGCAACCCGTTAGACGGAGACCTCAACCGCTATAGCAATATTATCCGTGAACTTGCAAAGAAGAATAACCTTCTTATAGTTGATCTGCGGAAACAGTTTATAGATTATTTGAAAGCTAATAATCCTGATAACAGAGAGAAAGATATTCTTACCTATGATAGAGTACACATGAATACAAAAGGAAACTTTTTCCTGGCAAATGCGATGTGGAATACCTTAAAATCAATACAGTAAATAGCTTTTAATTGAATTCGATGCCCATTTAATAGAAAAATCCACTGCTTTCATTGAAATGCTATAGAGCCAGGCTATCACTGCTGTTGATGTAATTAACTTTAATCCATAAATGTTATGGCCATTTCACCATAAGGCTGAAGCTAACTACTGGCTGAGAGTTTTTGCTGTATATGCAATTGTAGAAGCAGCAATACAGCTGTTATTTTTTTTATTACTGAATAATTTTGGAACCAGGCCTATCAGTAATTTGGAGATTCATTTATTGATGTGGTTCTTTCAGTGCCTGCTAATCTGGCCAATCTGGTGGGTAGCCCGATCTGTCAGGAGTAAAAAAGTCTTCATTCAAATTCTGGTCAACCTTGGTTTTTATATTGCTTACAGCTACGTTTGGTTTGGCCCTGTGCAGCAGATAATTGGTTATCTGCATAATAGTTTACAAGATATAACGAGAGCAGAAAGTGCCCGAATAGAAGCAATTTTGGATAGTGGCAACCAGTACTCTTATCTTAACTACCAATTGCTCAAACATACTTTTCGACTTTCCTGGTTTTACCTGGCCGCATATTTTTATAATTATATACTGGAGGAAAAGAAAAGAACTGCACTTGCAGTTGCTAATAAAGGGCTTCAACTTAAAATGCTGACCTGGCATCTTAATCCATCCTTTTATTTCAAAACGATTGATCATTTACAGCGGGTGGCTAATGAAAAGCCGCTTAATGCTGCCGAACCTATTTTGCAATTAGCCAAAGTAATGGAATACGTTATATATGAAGCCAAGGAGGAATTAATAGATGTAAGAAAGGAAGTACAGTTTCTCAATACTTACATACAATTGAAAAATCAGCAACTCAATAATCAGGCCTTAATAGAAATGGTAGTAACGGGGGAGCATGAAAAATTAAAAATTGTACCCTTACTTCTGACAGGGATAATAGACAAGATTATTGCAGAGAATAAGCCAAAGGAGGGAGCAAATTATAAAATGCTACTTCAGTTTTCGGGCAATAAAATGAATCTTTCGGGTAGAATTGAGCTAAAAAATGGAAAGGAAGAGGTACTCTCTGATCAATCAATTCAAACAAGATTAAAAGAGTTATATCCCCAAAGTTATACAATCAGTTATTCACCGGTCAATGGCGATTTTAAACTAGTCCTAATACTGAATGAGGAAAAGTGACATGCCAATAGTAGCAATTGTTTCTGCAGACGAAAAAAGTCAGAGTAAGAAATTCTGGCAAAAGGCTTTTTTAATTTATGCGATTGTTGAAGTAGTTATAATTCTGACTCAATATATTACTACCAGTAGTCAATGTGTAAAATGTGTAATGCCTCCTGGTTTTTATGTAGTCAATTTTTTGCAGCATTTACTTTTTACAGGATTGTTGTGGTATTGTCTTAATAGGTTATATCATTTAAGGGGCTGGAAAATAATTGGTATTAATATTTTATTATTTGCGGTGCATTACTTTTTTTGGATTGCTATTTTGTATACAATTTTTCAGGCAGGGTTGAACTGGTTGACCTGGCCTGAATCACCGAAACGGTCTATTTACTGGTTTGTATATGGTTCCTGGATTGATATAGCTAAGTATTTTGCTAAGCTTTCAGCATTCTATGTACTGAAATTTTATGTTGAATTTAGAAAGGCGGAGCAACAGCGGATTCGACTAGCTATAATTAATAAGGACATGCAGCTAAACCTGTTGAAGCAACAATTGAGCCCTCATTTTTATTTTAATACGCTCAATAATTTGTATGGACTTGCTATAAGTAACAATGGTAAACTGCCTGTTGCATTACACCAGTTATCAAATATTATGCAGTACGTAATTGTAGATTGTAACCAGCCTAAAGTTTTATTAAACCAGGAAATTAATTTTCTGCAAAGCTATATAGCATTGGAAAAACTACGATATGAACAGGATATAATCATAGAGATGAAAGTAACAGGGGAAGCAGCCAATAAAACAATAATTCCGCTTTTACTAATTCAGTTTGTAGAGAATGCTTTTAAACACGGGATGAAGGAAAAGTCAGAAAGAAACTGGATGAAAGTCAACCTGTTGATAGACAAAGAGGAGCTACTTTTCAATGTGCAGAATAGTTATTATGCGGCATCAACAATTGCAGGTATTGGTATTAACAGCGTAAAACATATTCTTAACCTTCAATACGAAGGGAAATATGATATTCAAATGATACATGAGGACCATCGTTTTTCTGTAACTTTAAAACTAAACCTATCATGAAAAAGATAAGTTGCGCAATAATTGATGACGAGCCCATTGCCCGTGACATACTGGAAGATTTTATTGCCCAGGATGACAGGCTCTCATTGCAGGGCAATTATAAAAATGCAAAAGAAGCATTGAAGGGAGCAATGGTTCACCCTGTGGAATTAGTTTTCCTTGATATTAATATGCCGGGCCTTACTGGATTTCAGTTTTTAAAATCAATGACTAATCCTCCTGCAGTAATATTTACTACAGCTTATAGAGAACATGCAATGGAAGGTTTTGATGCCAATGCCATTGACTATTTGCTAAAACCAATTGCCCTTGAAAGGTTTCTATTGTCTGTAAACAAAGCCTGGAAGTTTTTGCGTTCTTCCGGACCAGACATGACTGAAGCAAGTAATAATACAGATACTAACGATTTCTTTTTTGTTAAGGCAGACGGGGGATTGGTTAAAATATTTTTTTCAGAAATATTGTTTATCGAGGCGTTGAAAGAGTATGTAAAAATTGTAACAAGAGATAAGTCGGTTATTACTTACCATACCATCTCCGGTTTGGAAGAAAAATTGCCTGTCGGAAAATTTTACCGGATTCATCGTTCTTACATCGTTAATATAAAAGCCATTACAAGCATAGAAGGGTTTTCTATAAAGATTGACAAACACGAACTACCTGTAAGCCGCACAGAGAAAGATGCTTTTGTTGAGTTGATTGCCAGCGGCAAGATAATTTCCAAATAACTCCCCATTGGTTGAAAGGATAATGCTTTTCGTAGAAAAGTCAACATCACCTGCCCACCAGTTGAATTTTTGTTTCATCCAGTTGAAAAGACGGGTTGTACTGCTGCTAACTTTTTAGTTTCATAGTACGTTCTGCGCTAGTTATTTCTTATTAAAAACTAATGGTATGAAAAAATGTTTTTTCCTTCCCTTGCTCTTATTGCCTGTAATCATTATTTCCTTTAAACCGGTTAATGAGAAGGATAAACTTCAAAAGTTTTCAGCAGTTAATAAGACTTGGAAAAAATTTAAGGATTTAAACAAGAGTTTTTATTCTTCAAATCATTTGCCCCCAGCAGCAAAGTTTAATGCAATATTATTTGAAGAAGCAGTAAACAAAAAAATGAAAAACACTTCAAAGGGCTATGCTTTTGTTGTTGCCAATAAAGATGGTATTGTGGCCAGTTGCGAAGGTGGGTGGGCACAAGACCCAGCGGATGGAAACTTAAGGATGACTACAAAAATTCCAAGTTGTGTAGGCTCTGTTACAAAAATGCTTTCATCAACTGCATTGTTGAATTTATTAGAAGCTATACCTGGTGTAAAATTGAATGACCCGGTGATTTCTAAACTCCCCAAAAAATGGCAAAATAAGTATAAGGGCACAAGGGTGGAGCAGCTTACATATCGCCAGTTGCTGCAGCATCGTTCTGGTTTCAGAAGTAGTGGTGATGTGGCCAATCTTGATTCGATGGCTACACTTTCCGGTTCAGGACCGTTTAGTGCTACGAGGGCATATAATAATTCTAATGTTTCACTCTTTCGTTACCTTATTACAAGCCTCGCTTACCCACAGGATGCAGATGCTATTGAAAAAAAATTGATAAGATCATCTTTGGAGGATTACGCTGAAAGTGTAAATAAAATGTATAGCCTGCCTTTTGAACGTTACATTATCAAAGCAATTTTAGAAAAAGGAGTAGTACCCATTAAAGCAAGTTGCCGCCCCATTCCGGAGTTGTCGCCAGTGGTAGCAAAAGGATATGATGATCGGAATGATACAAAAGGAGTGTTCACAGAAACAATAGCATCACATGAAGAGAAAGGAAATTTCTGTGCACCGCAGGGAAGCTGGTATTTATCTGCGGAAATGCTGGCACAATTTGGCAGAACACTACTTTTTTCTAATAACTATCTTACTAACACTACCAAGAGCATGTTATTTGATCCCGCCAATCCGAATGACAGGTTGGGATGGGCCAGTGAAAAAAAGCATGCGGCCTTTGAAAAAGAAACTGGTCAGTCTTCCTGGCCCTGGCATGATGGAGCACAGGCTGGTACCGGATACCGTGCTATTATTATGCAATTGCCGTATGGATATGTTGGTGCTGTAGTTGTAAACAGTCCCGTTTACTTAAAAAGCCAGGATACAGAAGGGCTACCGGGTACTGTTTCCGTTTTATCAGATGTGTTGATGGATTGTTTTTATGAAGCCACCCACAGTAAAGCCGTATCCGAAATAGCCAAGCAAGGTATAGCGGAAAAAAACTATCAGGAAGAATTCAATATGATATGGAATTCCGGATACTATCCTGTGTGGGTAGATGCGTATGATGTTAATGGAAAAACTTATTTCAATACCATCTTTCGCCCCAATAGCGATAATTATGATGTAAAAGTTAGACATAACATGACGAAAGAAACTTACCAGCAGGAGTACAACGAATGGGTAAAACAAAAAGGTTATCGTCTGCAGCAATTAGATAACTATAATGATGGAGGTATATTGAAGTTTGCCGCCATTTTTATTAAAAAACCGGGGCGGCAACAGGCACAACCAGCTTATCATGGTTTATCATCCGAAGAGCATCAGAAACTATTTGAAAAGTATAGTGGGGAAGGTTATGTACCAATAAATGTGTCCGTGGTATCGGTTGGTCGCAGGTTGTATTATGCTGCATTTTATGAAGAAAAAAATGTCGGTGGGTATGTTCTCAAAAGTTCTCTTACCCAGCAAGAATATCAAAATTTGTTTGATGATATGAAAGCAAAAAAATGGGACCAAGCATATATTAATGCCTATAAGCATGAAGGACAAACCCGGTTCTCGGTAATCTGGTACGAAAAATCCGGCTATCAATCATTTGCCGCCACCCGTAAATCTAGCAGTGACAATTATCAGCAGCAGTGGGAAACCCATACCGGTAATGGAATGCTTACCCGTTGTGTAACAGGATATGAAGAAGGAGGCAAACATTGGTTCGCCGCACAGTGGTCAAAATAAATTTATTCTTAACCTTAAAAAAAGATAAACATGAAAAAATTATTTTTCATTTTGCTGGCAACAGCCTTGCTTTTTACAGCAGATAGGGGCTATACCCAAACAACAACAACCAAAGTAGTATCTCCCGCTGAAATAACTCCTGCTAATGTACTCAAATGGACAAAAGAAGTGCTGCCTAAAATGGAACCATTAGTTCCAAAGCTGGAGAAAATAAAAGCTACTACTACCGGCAAATCAAAAATGGATGGCATTAAATATTTAGTAGCTGTAACGCAGTTAAAAGAAGTAAATGCGAAGGGAACGAGACTGAAGGCAGCAGAAGCAAAACAATATTATGACCTGATAGCTGCAACAGTTAATACTTTTTACATTGAGTGCCAGTCGCAAAACGGTAATGTTTGCTGCATCGATTGTATCAATCACGGAATACTTGGTGTATGGTGCCTTGCTAATTGCTTTGTAGCGAGATTTCCGGTGGATTGATTAGAAAAATTACAGTACTTGAAAGAAGAATTTTTACACTGCTTTAATGAGGTAATAATTCTTCTTTCCTTTTTGTACTAATAAATAGGTGTTATGCAGTAGTAAAGAATTATCAATTTTAAAATCGATTCCTTCAACTTTGTTTCTATTAATACTTACACCACCGCCTTGCACTGTTTTCCTCGCTTCGCCTTTACTTGGGAAAATGGAAGTTTCTGCCAAAAATGAAACGACATCAATACCCGCAGTAATTTTTTCTTTCGGTAAATCAGATTTTATTACACCAGCCATACCTTCCAGGTCTTCAATGCTCAGGCTTTCTGCAGGTGCATTTTGATTGGCAAAAAGTTTTTGTGTAGTTACAATTGCTGTTTCTAATTCTTCTTTGCCGTGAACCAGAGTAGTAATTTCTTCTGCTAATTTCTTCTGCAACAATCTTTGTCCCGGATCATTTTGATGTTCAGCAAGAACATTGTCTGTTTCTTCTTTGGTAAGAAAGGTGAATATTTTGATCCATTTCTCTGCATCTGCATCACTTGCATTCAGCCAGAATTGGTAGAATTGATACGGACTGGTACGAATCGGATCCAACCAAACATTACCACTTTCTGTTTTGCCAAATTTTCCACCATCAGCCTTTGTAACAAGAGGATTGGTAAATACAAATGCTTCGCCTCCACATTTTCTGCGAATTAATTCTGTGCCGGTTGTCATATTACCCCACTGGTCGCTTCCACCCATTTGCAACTTGCAATTTTTATGCTGGTACAGCCAATAGAAATCATATCCTTGCATCATTTGATAGGCAAACTCCGTATAACTAATTCCGGTATCTCCTTCAATGCGTTTTTTTACACTATCCTTCGCCATCATATAATTGACAGTGATATGTTTGCCGGCTTCTCTCAAAAAATCAATAAATGAAATTGCTTTAAACCAATCGTAGTTGTTGACTAATTCAGCAGCATTTTGCAATGTGGGATTGAAGTCCAGGAATTTTTCTAGTTGTGCTTTGATACCCGCCACATTTTTTTGCAACGCTTCTTCGCTGAGCAAATTTCTTTCTTCACTTTTACCGCTTGGATCGCCTACCATACCTGTGGCACCACCAATCAATGCAATGGGTTTATGCCCAGCTTTTTGAAAATGAATTAATAGGATTATTGGTACCAGGCTCCCGATATGCAGGCTGTCCGCAGTAGGGTCAAAGCCTATATACCCGGTTGTAACCTCTTTTTTAAGTTGTTCTTCAGTTCCGGGCATAATGTCCGAAATCATTCCTCTCCAACGTAATTCTTCTATCAAATTCATTTCTAAAGCAGTGATTTACACAAAAGTAAGGCAGAATCCTATAGCCTGTTCTCAAAGGCAATATTTTTCTAATTAATTCGTTTTCAATATCTGTTCTTTTTGCCGCCAAACCTATGATTTTACAGGCTTTAAGACTAATTTTA
>LNFJ01000039.1 GCA_001464625.1 Bacteroidia bacterium Ga0077558
TTGGTATTACCCTCTCTCTATAGTTTTTTTAGCAAAGTATTTATGATTTTTGGCGCAGGTGGGGGTGATGAAAAGTCCATTGCAGCAAGCATTGGAGTAAATCCCTATTTCATGAAAGACTATACAAAAGCGGCCCGTTTATACTCCTATCCCGGAGTTGAAAAAGCGTTGTTACTGCTGCATACTTACAATCTTAAGAGTATTGGTATTGGCAGCAACGGCACTGAAGATGCTTCTTTGTTAAAAGAAATGGTTGTGAAAATGATGGCTTAATAGTTGAATAACTATCCGCCCAAATCCCTTTTCTTTGTGCAACTTTTTAAAACAGGCTATCATCTTTTGAGCCATCAAATAAACATAATGAAAAAATTATTATTTCCGGTTATCCTGCTAACCGCAATCATTTTAACCGGTTGCTATGAATCAACACAGGAAATTACTTTGAACGAAGATGGAACCGGTACTGTTTCCAATACAAATGATATGAGTGCCTTGATTAGTATGGCAAAGCAAATGGGTGGTGCAGAGAAGATGGGCGAAGCCGGCGACCAAAAGATTGACTCTACTTTTGCTTTAGGTAAAGAAGCAGATAGTATTCCGGGTCTTAGTTTGGAAGAAAAGGAAATGGCCCGTAAAGGAACCGCCAATATTACCCTTAATTTAAAGGACGAAAAATTTATTACTAAATTGAATTTTCCTTTTTCAAATCCTTCAGAGATCGGAACATTAAATCAACTTTCAGGAAAAATTCTGGCTTCTACCATGAAATCCCAAATGGGTGCATTACCAGGCGCTGATGCAGCCGCAATGCCAGAACAAACTTCTGTTGATGATTATTACACCCTGGAATTTTCAAATGGTGAGCTAACCAAAAAAGTAAATAAAGAAAAGTATGCCAATGCGGCAAATGATAAATATTTAGAAGGATTAAAAGAAGCCGGTGCAATGGGATTGAATACAAAAGTTAATTATGTGATCAACTTGCCCCGCCCGGCTACAAAAGCGGAAGGGAAATCCGTAAAACTTTCTGAGGATAAAAAGAAAGTGACAATTTCAGCAGACCTGGAGGATTTTTTTGAAGACGCCTCTGCGCTGGAGTTTAAAATAAAATACTAACGTAAATATTTTCTTACTAAAGGCAGTAGTTGTAACTACTGCCTTTTTTTATAAAACCTGAAGGCTATCAATTTTATCCTGGTCTATTTGTTTAACTAAAGCACCCAGGCCCTCGAATTTTATTTCTTCCCGCAAATATTTCTTTACAAACACTTTTAGCTTTTGACCATAAATTTCTTTGTCAAAATCAAAGATATTTATTTCAATCACTCTTTTCTTTCCATCCACGGTTGGCCGGAAACCTATGCTCATCATAGCTTTTAGCCGGTCAGTTGTACTTTCGGGTTGTGCATACACAGCATATATTCCATTGCCCGGAATAATTTTTTCTTCATCTTCTACTCTCAGGTTAGCTGTAGGATAGCCTAGTTTTCTCCCAAGTTTATCGCCATGGATTACTATTCCTGAGAAAAAGAAATCGTAGCCTAATAATGTATGCGCAGTAGCAATATCATTATGCAATATATGCTTTGGAATTTCTTTTAGTTGATAATTATAGTCATCGGCTTTCTTTTCGAGCAAACGATAATCACCTAAGCGGTCACGACCAAAACGGTGATCGTACCCAATAATGATCGTATGCGGATGAAATTTATCGACCAAAAAATTTTTAATATACTCTTCCGCCGGCTGATTGGCAAAAGCATCTGTAAATGGAACGATGACGAGATGGTCAATATTTAGCTGTCGAAGCAACTCAATTTTTTCATCCAGCGTATTTATTAGACGGATGCCTAGAATGGTTGAAGAAATTACTTTTCTTGGGTGCGGATGAAATGTAATAACAACTGACTCCCCATTGTTGGAGGTGGCTTCTGTTTTCAACCGGTCAAGCACCTGGCGATGCCCCATATGTACCCCATCAAATGTACCGATGGTGATCGCTGCATTCCTGAAATCCGGCAATTGCTCAATATTATAATGTACCTGCATATAAAATAAGCGAAGATAATTATTAACTGGGATGGAGATGCAAGTCTTTAATCGGGAATAGTTAGTTTTGCCGCACAAATTGCATTATGAGTCTTTATTCAAAAAGAGGTGTATCAGCACAAAAAGAAGAAGTACATGCCGCTACGAAAAAACTCGACAAAGGGCTTTTTGAAAAGGCTTTTTGCAAAGTATACCCTGATGCTCTTTGTGGTGATGATAACTGGGTGAACATTATGCATGCCGACGGGGCTGGTACTAAAAGTATTTTGGCTTATTTATACTGGAAAGAAACCGGTGACTTATCAGTATGGAAAGGCATAGCTCAGGATGCTATTGTAATGAACCTCGATGATTTGCTTTGTACTGGTATCTACGATCAATTAGTTTTTTCATCTACTATTGACAGAAATAAAAATCTGATTCCGGCTGATGTACTTGAAGCAATCATAAATGGCTCACAGGAGTTTTTTGATACCATGAAAACATTCGGTATCAACATTACTTATATGGGTGGAGAGACTGCTGATGTGGGAGATGTGGTTAGGACGATTGCCGTAAACGGAACGATGGCAGCACGATGGCCAAAGTCAAAAGTAATTACCAACGAGAAGATAAAAGCCGGAGATGTTATTGTTGGGCTGGCTGGCTTTGGGCAGGCTAATTATGAAACTTCTTATAATAGCGGTTTAGCAAGTAATGGATTGACAAGTGCCAGACATGATGTATTGCATAAAACATATGGAGCAAGATTTCCGGAAAGCTATGATAATGCATTGGATGAATCGGTAGTGTACATCGGGCCACATAGAATGACGGACACAATTAAAGATGGCGAACGAACAACTACAATAGGGCAACTTTTATTAAGTCCAACGAGAACATTTGCTCCTGTAATGAAGGAGTTGCTGGAAAATCATTTTGCTGCAATTAACGGAGTAATACATTGCAGCGGTGGCGGCCAAACCAAATGCCTGAAATATGTGCCGGACAATGTTCGGGTAGTAAAGGACAATC
This sequence comes from Bacteroidia bacterium Ga0077558, assembly GCA_001464625.1. GTDB lineage: Bacteria > Bacteroidota > Bacteroidia > Chitinophagales > Chitinophagaceae > JJ008. The sequence continues at coordinate 3,064 of LNFJ01000039.1, forward strand.
TTTTTGAACCACCAATAATTTTTAAACTGATTCAGGAAGCTAGTAAATCAGACGACAGAGAAATGTACCAGGTGTTTAATATGGGTACAAGGCTGGAGATTTACACCCATGAAAAAGACGCAGATGCAGTTATCAACGTCTCAAAAAGTTTTGGGGTGGATGCACAGGTTATTGGAAGGGTAGAGGCTAGTGAGAAGCAGGAGTTGGAAATTAAAACAACCACTGGCACAATTTCCTGGTAAATTTTTATTGCTTAATCATTTTATAAGATTTCCCACTTCCATCAGTGCTGGTGAGTTTTATCACATAGATACCAGCTTTCAATGATCTGGTATTGATGGTAAGATTATTTAATCCTTTATTTATTGCAGGTCTTTGTGTCAACGCTATTTTACCCGAAGCTTCTATAATCTGAACTAATGCAGTGCCAGCTATGTTTGACGATAAAGGAATAGTAACAATATTTGTAGCAGGGTTAGGAAAGATGTTTCCAGCATCACTTTCATTGCTTTTGCTGTTATAACCATTAAGTGCAACTTCGTTGATAGGCTCTTCTGGTCCTTTAGTTTTTTCTGCGGAACTAGTATTACTTTTTTTAGTTGCATATCCAATAACTACTACTTCATCTAAGATATTATTTTGAACAGTTCGTTGCACTTTTTGTTTTATTGGTACTTCAGTAATAACCACCTCGTTTAATTTTTTGGTTTCCTCATTTATAACAAAAGTTATAGGCTGTTTTTTAACAGCATTTGCCTGTTTGCCATTTTGTATAGCTGGTATCCATTTAGGGCCTTTCCTTATTATTCTTACAGCTTCTTCTTCCAGCCCATAACCATGATTAGTTAATGCTTTTACATCGCTGAGATAACCATCTGTATTTACAAGAAATTGTACAACAACTGTGTAAGAATTTATTGGAGCTTTATTTTCAATTGGAATATTCCCATTGAGATTTTTCATCAGGTACATCTTCCATTTTTCCTCTCCACCTGGAAAAGCAGGCTCTATTTCAACTTTTTCGAATATTTTATTATCTGCAGATGGATTAATTGTTGTGTCAACAGCGTTAACTTTATCTTTTGTAGTTACTTCAATTACACCATTCTTTCCCGCCTCTCCATATTTATAAACTGCTGCCGGGCCTTTTAAAATTGAAAAGGTCTTAATCCTATTCGGTTCTAGTTTATTTAGAACTGCATTTCCTTCAGCATTTGTCATTTTTATACCATCCAAAACAACAAGTTTGCCATACGGGTTTTCAGAAACCAGCGTTAAATCATAGGGGTAAGTCTTTCCGTTAATCGTCAATTCTCTTTTGTGGGTTGCATCTTTTGTATTTTCTTTTGGTGTAGTATCAACCGTGACTACTGAATTTATTGCAAAAGTTGTTTCTTTACTTTGAAAGGTAAAAGTCTTTATACTTTGTAAAATAGCATTCGCTATTTCATCTTGTTTAACCGGATCTTTTATATAGGCCAGATCTTTAGGGTTATTTAGATAGCCACATTCAATAATAGCAGAAGGGCAAGGGGCATTGTCCAGAATAAAAACAGACATTTTTCTTTTTAGTATATTTTTATTTGTAGTATAGAGTGGTTCAAAATTATTCAGCATAATATTTGCCAGTTTCATATTCTCGATTTCAAATTTTTTGTTCTTATCTGAAATATAAATTTCAAAGCCACTTTTAGTAGTAGGTGTTTTTGGAGTTGAGCTTATATGCAGCGAAAGAAAAAGGTCAGCCTTATGTTTACTTGTATTACCTACTCTTTCCTGTAAGGTTGGTGATACATCGTCTTCTCTTGTAGATATAATTTTTATGTTAGCATCTTCATTTAAAGCTTTTACTTTTTGAGCGATAGCTAAAACAATATCTTTCTCTAATGTACCATCGGCTGCTTTAGCACCTTCATCTTCTCCACCATGCCCGGCATCAATCACAACTATAAACAATTCTTTACTGTCAAGTAATGTTGCTTCTGATTTTTGACTTTTATAACTAAATGCAAAAAGCATTACAGCTATAGTTGCTAAAGGCAGCAACATCATCTTTCTCAGATACTGGTAACTTGGTTTTTTTGATGTGGTAATCATGGCAATACGTCTTTTTATCTGGTTATGAAAAAAGGGATTTATAAGGTGTTGGTTCGTATTAAAAGCCTGCATTAAAAGCAACTCTGCATATTGCCAGTTTTGCGTGTCTTTCATGGCAAAACGGTCGGCTAAAAACTCATGAATTGTTTTTGCTTCTTTTTTAATCAAATGGAAGAATGGATTTATCCAAAGAACAACTGTCACCAGTTCCATGAAAATTACATCCCAGCTATGGCGTTCTTTTATATGGAATAATTCATGGCGGAATATCTGTTTGCCTTTTTCAGATTGCAGTTCTATTTCTTTATTCCAGAATAACCATTTGAAAAATGAAAAAGGAGTATTGGGCTCTGTTGTATTCACCAGTCGTATGTCATCCAGTTTTTCTACCGGGTTGTTTTTTATGATAGCTCTTATCTTGATTAATGAAATCAATACTCTTACCAAAATCGCTGTACCAATTGCGAGATAAGCTAGCAGGAGTATATTTTCTAATGAAAACCATGTAGTGGTAGTTTGCAGCGTAGTAATTCCAGCAATTGGTTCTTCGCCTCCAGATGTGGCAATAACAGATAGTGTTTCTAAAATAAAGGAGGTTTCTTTTTCTGCATCAGTAAAATATACAGGGATGTTCAGAAAAGGAATGACAAGGCTAAGCACTGTACTTAGCAGCAGGTAAAAACGATTGTACTGGTGAAACCTTTTATTCCGCAAGGCAAAATGGTAGTACCCATACAAAATGCCCGAAATAGCAATTACCTGTACTAGGTAGTTTAGCAATGCACTCATTTCTGTTGGTTTTGTTGTTTCTTAATTTGCTTCAACAGTGTTTCCAGTTCTTCCACCGAAATATTATTTTCTTTCACCAGGTAGGAAACGACGTTAGTAAAAGAACCTTCGAAATAGTTTTTTGTAAGATGCTTAATACGTTTGCCTGAATAATCTTCTTTTGTTACACGGGTAGAATATCGATGCTGCCGTCCTAATACTTCTACTGCGACCATTTCTTTTTCTATGAGAATTTTCAATAGCGTAGCCACGGTATTCTGATGGGGCTTAGGGTTTGGCATAGCCTCTACGATCTCCCGTAGAAAGGCTTTATCCAGCTTCCAGAGTGCCTGCATTATTTGTTCTTCTGCTTTTGTTAGAGGTTTCATTTTTTTAATCTTGATTCAAACTTATAACTAATAAATTAGTTTAACAACTAAATTTTTAGTTAAAATAGATTTTTCTGAGTAGTAAAGCATTCTTTCCTTTATTTTGCATGAAAGCTTACTATAATGGCAGAATCAATAATAGAATTACACAACGTCAATATATATCAGGGTAATAATCTTGTTTTACAGGATGTTAATCTGACTGTGAACAAAGGTGAGTTTGTGTACCTGGTAGGTAAAACCGGAACTGGTAAATCTAGCTTGCTGAAAACATTATACGGCGAATTAGAATTAAAAGAAGGGCAGGCAACTGTAGCCGGGTTTAATCTTCGTGACCTTGATTGGAAAAAAGTTCCTTATCTCCGTCGCAACCTCGGTGTGGTGTTCCAGGATTTTCAATTGCTGACCGACAGAAATGTAAACGACAACCTGAAATTTGTATTAAAAGCAACTGGTTGGACAGATGTGAAACTGATGGATGAAAAAATAATGGATGTGCTGGACAAAGTAGGATTGAAAGCCAAAGGGTTTAAAATGCCTTTTGAATTAAGTGGTGGAGAGCAGCAGCGTATAGACATTGCAAGAGCTTTATTAAATTCTCCCAAATTAATATTGGCGGATGAGCCTACAGGTAATCTCGATCCAGAAACTTCAGACGAGATTATGAGTTTACTCGTTAGTATTTGTAAGGATTATAACACAACCATCGTGATGGCCTCGCATGATTATATAGTTGTTCAAAAATTTCCTGCCCGTATGATACGTACAGAAAGAGGTCGGGTGATTGATAATGCTAGTATAACCATTGAATAAGCTGCAGGGTGTTCTTTTCGTTGTTATAAGTTAGTGCTAATAATTTTTTGCGTAGCAAAATCTCATTATCCGTAAAGGGTTGATTATATAACTGCATGATGATGGAAGCAAATGCAGTAGCAGTTGTGCCGGTATGGCAGGCTTCTTCCAGGCCGCTTCCCTTTACCATTGCATCGTTTACCAGGCAATGTCTTCCCTGGTATAAAGCATGAAGTAGTTTTAAACGTACACCCGTAACATTTTTATTGAAAGATGGTAGCACATTAATATGTGCTTTCCTTATTAGATCATTCATTTCGGCTTCCGATGGATCTTTCGCCAGACAAGTGTGCTGGGAAAGCTCAGCTATTTTCTGTAATCGCTTTGATGGGTTTTTACCTGCAATTACAAACGGCTTTCTTATTTTAAAAAAAACATTTTCCAAAAGCCAAATAGCTGCCTTTTCATTTTCAGGCACGGCCAGGTTGCCATGATACAAGCAAAAATTACCTATACCTTCCTCACTTGTTACAGTTTGCCAGGATGGAAAGGCAGGTAAAAAATGTACATGATTTAAATGATATTGCTTTTTCAGTTGCAAAGTATCTCCTGCAGATATACAGGCATAACGACAATTATCTGGCAACTGCTGTGTGTATTTTTTTAATAAACGGCTTTCATGTAAAAAAAATAATTTTTTAAAAAATGATGATTCTGATTTTGACAACTCAAAGTAATAAGTACTCTCATCGTTGTGCATACGAGCCACCACTTTTCTTTTTGTAAGATCAATATGGGGCAAGATACCTGTGCAATGTAAACCTTCTAATAAAATAGGATGATCATCTTTGTTCAAATTATTAATCAGCTCCTCATTAATACGGGAAGAAACGATGTAGGGTAATTTTGCTGATAAACCTTTTGCGCCAGTTTTTCTTTCATATACATGAATAGTTTCGCAAAATTGGTTTAGTTCATTGGGCATGCCTCTTTCATTATAGCTGAAATAGTGTAGATGAATGCCAATGCCTAGTTTTTTCAACATCATAATGCGGTTCATCATGTCGATAGCACCGCCATAATCCGCAGGCCATGGTACATCCAGGCAAACGATATGTAATTCCCGTTTCAATTGTTAATTAAAGATTGGTAAAAGGATAAAAGTTTTTTTTCTTCGTTTTGCCAGTTCAATTCTTTTCGGGCTTTTAAGCAATTATTATGCAATTCTTTATGTAAAACATCATCATTAAGCAAATTGTTCAATGCCTGGGCAATTGTTAGGGGGTGCAAGTCATGAATAAGCAATGCTACTTTGTATTGCTGATTTATTTTTAAATACTCAGGAAATTTCATTGTTATCTGTGGTAGCCCGGCATGCAAATAATCAAAGAATTTATTGGGTAAAGCTAAGTATTGATTCATTCCTTCATTTTCTGCGACTGCTACTCCGATATACGCCTGTTGAGAAATTGACAGTAATTCATCAGGACCTAACATGCCTCTTAGTTCAACCTTGTCACCAAGATTATTTTCTTTTATTAATTCTTTCAGTTGAGTCATAAAATTACCATCTCCACAAATCACTAAACGGCAATCCACCATTTTCATAGCAGGAATCAGAGACTCAAATCCTCTTGCTTCATTCACAGCCCCTTGGTATATGATGAATTTTTCTTTTTGTGGAATTGTAAATAATTCTTTTAACAAAGGCATATTGCGGATGGTTTCATAATTTACGCCATACCGATGTTGAAATTCTTTTGAAATTCCCTCACTAACTGTATATCCATTTTTAAATTTAGGTACTAATTTTCTTTCAACCCACAGCCAGACTCTTTGTATTGATGGCCTTGTAATTACTTCTTTTAGCTCCGTAAACAATTCATGTGCATCATAAACCCTTTTAATCTTTTTGAGTTTTGAAATTGTATAGCAGGGGATAATTGTATCCAGATCAATTGCACAAATAATATTAATTTTTTGAAATAGCAGATAGAATAAAATACGAAGATTATATTCAGCATAAAATAGCTTGCCTTTATTGAACCAACAGGTTAGTCTTTTCTGCTTAAACTTTTTTTCAGTTAATGGTAGAGAGGTTCTTAATTTTCTTCCTACCAAAGTTACTGCATAGCCATTTTCTGCTAATGAGGTACAAATGCGGTGCATCCGTTGGTCATAAGTCAGATCGTTCGTTACAGTAAAGTAGATTTTTTTCACTTATAAGGTGCAATTCACGACAAAGAAACGGAATTGTAAATTCTTTCAATAGTTTCAACGGTTTTAAGCCCGTCTGCGGCAGATGTAAAAGGGTGATTGTCGTCGTCTAATGCTTTTACAAGGTTTTCATATACTTTATCATGATTGCTCATAGAGCCTTTATAATAGCCATAATCGTTCGCTTTTCCGTCTTTTTCGGTCTCAAAGGTTGAGTTATCTATTAGCTGGTATTTTATTTCATTCATATACTGGCCACCTATTTTGATGCTGCCTTTTTCTGCAATTATAGTTAGCGATACTTCCATATTTTTTTGAAAGCTGTTCACCGACCAGTTAATACCCCCTGTCATTCCATTTTTCATTTCTACGGCTACTATACCGGTATCTTCAAACTCAATTATGCCCTTATGTGCCATGTTTTTTCGGAAGCCACTAATATTTTCAACATTACCCAGCAACCAAAGCAAGGCGTCTATATAATGGCTGAATTGTGTATAAAGGCTTCCACCATCTAACGCTAAACTTCCTTTCCATGAATTGGCATAATACTGAACAGGCCTGTTCCAAAAACAATTGAGCTGAAAACTGTAGAGTTTACCTAGTGTATTTTTATCAATGATTTTTTTCAAACCTGCCAACGAAGGATTATACCGGGTTGATTTTACGACAAATAATTTTTTATTGAACTCTTTTGCTGTTACGATCATTTTATTTCCATCTGCAGCAGTAATACACAAAGGCTTTTCGCAAAGCACATTGCTGCCAGCTTTTAACGACAGCATTGTATGTTCTGCATGCAATCCGTTTGGAGTACAAATGGAAACTACATCTATATTATTTACTTTGGAAAACAGATCTTCAATAGAATAGTAGGGGGTACAAGAAAATTCAGATGCCAGTTCATCGGCTTTTTCTTTAATAATATCACAAACCGCCACCAGCTGACCATGCTTGATTATTTCAGCAGCATGCCTCGGGGCAATTTTACCACACCCAATTATAGCGAATCGTAAAGCAGCTTTCATAAGTTTCAAATATACAGTAGTGCAAAATAAAAAGACTCAGTATTCAAACTGAGTCTTTAAATTATAAAAAAGCACCTTAATTATTGTCCAATATTCATATTTTCGGAACCATCACCCCCCTGATTTTTATTGTTTTTCCGTTTGAAGAGATTTGCATCAAATTTTCCAAAACGCCAATTGAAATTAAGTCGTAATATCTGCGGATCACGGCGGCGAAATACTTCCTGAACAAAGAATGGAGATTCAGAATAAATATTTTGACGCCGGGTTCTAAAGATGTCGTTTACATTAAGAGAAATTGAAGCCTGCTTGTTTTTCAGGAATTCAAACCTTGCTCCCGCATCCACATAATAATTAGCTCTTACAAAACCTTGCGCAGTAGATGTAGACTGTCCAAACATACCACCACCGCCGCCAAATCCACCGCCGCCACGGCCACCACCACCGCTGTTTGGAGATAATACGGTTTTAGACTGATACTCGCCAGATAACTGGATGCTGAAATTTTTAGGTAGCCGGAAAGTGTTATTTAGTTTACCGAACCAGCTTAGAATTGGATCCTGATCTTCTACACCTGCAATACCTGTTTTAATTTTAGAAGTAAAAAGATTCAGGTTCGTAGTCATTTCCCACCACTTCGTCATTTTATTTCTCGACACTAATTCAAAGCCAGTAATGTAGCTGGAAGTAGCGTTGATAAAAGTATTAACAAATATGTCTTTGCCATTAGAAGGATCGGTTTCTTTTTCCTGAAACCTTGTAATAAGGTCGTTTGTATTCTTGTAATATAAAGATGCAATAAGATTGTCTTTGTTTTTAAATGTTTTTTGATAGGCTATCTCTATGGAGTTAGTAAACTCAGGACTTAAGTTTGGATTACCCCTGCTTACGTTTAAGGTATCAGAATAATCAGTAAAGGGATATAGCTGAAAGAAATTGGGACGATTAATTCTTCTAGAGTAGTTCAACTGTAAATCCTGTGTTTCAGTAATTTTTTGACTAAGAAAAACACTGGGAAAAAGGCTTACGGGAAATTTAATATCAAAAACCTGATTTTTGTCGGGTAATCTTCCCTGATAATCTGAACTTTCAACTCTTAAACCTAATTGATAGCCGAAACTTTTTAGTTGATTTGAATAAGTACCATAAGCAGCATATATATTGTCCGTGCTGTTGTAGTTTACTGAAAGGAGTTGATTAAACAAAGGAGATCCGGTTTCGTAGGAAAAAAAATTATTGATATTTTCTACCTTTCTGATTTGTGTACGAATTCCAATTTCAAATTTTGATTTTTCTTTTAACGGTTTAGTATAATCAGCTTGGATAGTTATGTTTTCATTGGTGCCATTTCCAATTTGGTCTTGCTTGAAATTGCCGGTATACAAATTGCCGGGCAGCTCATAATAATCTGTATTAATATAATTAGCGTTGCTATTATTACTTTTATTGTAATTAACATCGGCTGTAAACTCTTCTCCCTGTTTTGGAAAATTATGTTTAAAGCTCAGCATTGCACCTCCATTGTTAAACCTACTGTTGGAGTTGGAAAAACGTTCACTAAATGCGGATTTTACAACCTGGTACAAGGAGTCAATCAAAATATCGCTTTCAGCAGTGGGTTTAAAGCGGCCACGGCCGATATTGCCAGTTAAAGTAATTGTGTTTCTATTATCAAGGAAGTAATCAAAACCGGCACGAAAAAACATAAAATTGCCGAGTTGTACATTACGGTCTTGTTGCTGTAAAAAAGTATTAGGTGTGCCAATTAAAGTAGTGCGGTCTGTATTACCAGTGCTTATCGATTTACGCTGATTCATATTTGCATTCAAAAAGAAGTTGATTTTTTCCTGCCGAACATTGATATCACCACCAAAACCTACCCTGGCTCTGGAGTCAATATTGGTACGTATGCTACCGCTGTAACCAACCCGTTTTGCTTTTTTTAAAACCACATTTAAAATACCGGCTGTACCACCTGAGGCATCATATTTTGCCGATGGATTGGTAATGATTTCTACACTCTCTATTGCATCAGCCGGAATTTGCTCCAATGTTAAATTGGTTGGCCTGCCATCTACAAAAACCTGTGGGGAGTTATTTCGCATTGTTACATTGCCATCAAGATCTACACTTAAGGAGGGTACATTTCTCATTATATCAACAGCTGTACCACCGGCAGAAACGAGATTTTTATCTACGTTAAAAACTTTACGGTCAATACCTAATTGTAAACCCGGTTTTGATGCTGTTACAGTTACATTATCCAATACTTTTTCTTCGATGTCAATTTTAATATTACCAAGATCTTTATCCAGGGCACCCATATCTGCTCCACCACCGCCGGGTTTTATATCAAAGGATACAGTTTGTTCGTACGACTTAAAGCCAACTACTGATACAACAAGCTTAAACTGGCCAAAAACAGGAACGTTTTCAAGTAAAAATTCACCGTTTGCTTTGGTAAGCATACCTGTTTTGTAATAATTGAACCGATGCATATTCTATCGGTTTTAGTGATTTAGCCTCCACTAACTTACCATAAAAGTTGCCTGTCATGTTTGGACGGCTTCCCGCAGGCCTAGTCCCACCTCCTGGTGGTTGGGCAGCAACCATGTAACTGGTTAGTAATGAAGCTAAAACGAATATTATATTTCTCATTTTCGGAATTTGATAGTTAGACGGGCATTGAGGCCAGAACTTGCTGACTATTTTATGACAACTTGATAAGTGGCAGTATGACAAAGATGAAAGGGGAAAGTTCGGTTTATCAACTGCTGTGTATAAACTTAACTTGTAAAAACGGTTATTAATACCTGTAAGCTTCCAATTATAAAGCCAATTACAGCACCGATGATCTCTACAAAGCGAAATTCCTTTGACATAATCTGATAAAGTACTTCTTCAAGCTTATCAGATGAAAAGGCAGCTACTTTTTGGGTAACAATTTGCTCAAGATCTAGTTCCTCTTTTAAGTTGGCAGCATATTTTTTCATCACTATTGGCAGCAGTGATTCAATTTCTTTCATAAACATGCCCTTTAGATTGGTTATCGTTTTATCGCCAATAAACATACTAATAACCGGCATTTCATCCTTTAATCTGTTTCGCAGAAAATCATCGATATGCTCTTCAATAAGCGGCATTATTTTCTGAAGATTGTCGGGATTGCTTATTTTTTGTTCAATATCGTCAAAGGAAAGAAATTCAGCACTGACCAGCTTTCCAAGCTTTTCAGCAAATTTTTGCTGTCGTTTTGGAAAGATGCCATGAAAGGTGATACCCAATATTTTTTTCGGTTCCCGCGGGTGGAAAAGCATTTTGATAGCTACCCAATTGGTAACCCATCCGATAAATGCAGAAATAACAGGAATTAGTAATAGCCAGTAGTTCATAAGTATACAAAAGAGTGCAAAGAAACTGAAAGGAGAGCCGGAATCAAAATCTGGTTTTGGAATGAGGAGTGAATTTCTTTATTTTTGCATTCCTAAAATGGTAGTCGGTCGGGGGTTCGAGCCCCCTCGATTACCCGGTTTTATAAGCTTCTCTTATTGAGAAGCTTTTTTTATTTCTGCCACTCATCAAAAACCATTGTTAAAAGGCTATAAAGGCAAGAAAAACAGCCTTTTTACGTTAATTTTGGGTATGTCCTCCACAATTAAATACCTCATGAATATGAAAAGACTCCCTATTGTTATATTGATGGTAGTAGCGGCTTCATTCCTTGCATTTAAGACGATGGGAACAGGCCCAAAGAGTAATACTACCCCGCCAACAAAATATGAACAAATTCTTCGCCTGATTGGTGAAATTTTTTCGCAGGCGCATTATAGTCCCCAAAAAATTGACGATGCTTTTTCGCAAAAAGTATTCAAAAAATATATGAAAGATCTCGATGGAGACAGAAGTATGTTTTTACAAAGTGATCTTGATAAATTAAAAAAGTATGAGACATTAATTGATGAGGAGATCAAAGGCGCACCCGTAGAATTTTTCCTGGCGGCGGGCAAAATTTTTAATACCAGAATGGAAGAGTCGGCAGTTATATATAACAACTTACTTTCTAAACCATTTGATTTTACAACCGATGAAAATGTAAGTTTTGATACAGACAAGTTTGAGTTTTTGAAAACCGATACCGAAAGAAAAGAAAGGTGGAGAAAGAAGATGAAGTTTATGACGTTGGAACGATATACTGATTTGCAGGATGTCCGGGAAAAGAATAAAGGCAAAGAAGGCTTTGTTGTTAAATCTGATGCTGAATTGGAAAAAGAAGCAAGAGAAAAAGTGAAAAGAGCAATGGATAGAACCTTTGAACGTTATCGCTTTAAATTTTCTGATGACGACAAGTTTAATGTGTTTGTGAATTCTATTACTACCACTATGGATCCTCACTCAGAATTTTTTCCACCTGTGGATAAAAGATATTTTGATGAGGAAATGAGTGGTCGTTTTTACGGTATTGGGGCCTCATTACAATATGATGATGGAAATATTAAAATTAGCAGTGTATTGTCTGGTAGCCCGGCCTGGAAGTCTGGTGAAATACAGGCAGGTGATTATGTGATGAAAGTGGCCCAGGGAAAAGAAGAGCCTGTTGAGTTGACAGGATTTGTTGTAACAGATGCGGTGAAACTAATTCGTGGAAAAAAAGGAACAGAAGTAAAACTAACATTGAAGAAACAAGATGGCACTATTAAAGTAGTTTCATTGATCCGTGACGAAATTGTACAGGACGAAACATTTGCCCGTAGTGCTATTGTTCAAGAAGGCGGGTCTAAGATCGGTTACATATTCCTTCCGGAATTCTATGCAGATTTTGACAGACCAAACGGAAACCGCAGTTATATCGATGTTCAGAAAGAAGTAATTAAACTGAAAGAAGAAAAAGTAGATGGAATAGTAATTGATCTTCGTAATAATGGCGGTGGTTCTTTATATGATGTGGTACAAATGGCAGGTCTTTTTATTGATGAGGGCCCCATCGTACAGGTAAAAGACAGGGAAGAAAATGCCAGTGTACTAAAAGATAAAGACAAAACAGTTTTGTATTCTGGTCCGCTAGCCGTTATGGTAAACGAGTTTAGTGCTTCTGCATCTGAAATTTTTGCAGCTGCAATTCAAGATTATGGCCGTGGTGTTGTAATCGGAAGCACATCTACTTATGGTAAAGGAACGGTACAACGGAATATTGGTCTTGATCCTAAAACAGGATTCTCTATGTCTAATGCCGAATTAGGCACTGTAAAGCTTACGCTGCAAAAATTCTATAGAATTAATGGAGGTTCCACTCAATTAAAAGGTGTTAGCTCTGACATTGTATTGCCGGATAATTTGGAATATCTGAAAGTAAGAGAAAAGGATAATGAAGATGCATTGAGCTGGGATGAGATTGGAAAATCTCCTTATGCTAATTGGAATCCTGGTTATAATTTGGAAACAATAAAAAAATTCAGCAATCAGCGTCTTGAAAATGATCCTACTTTTAAATTGATCAAAGAAAGTACAGAGTGGCTTTCTTTACAGAACGATAAAGAATATTCTTTGCATATTGATAAATACAAAGCAGAGCAAGTCAAATTGCGTTCTACTATCAAGCAGTTAGAGACTTTATTAAAATTGAAAGGAGAAATAAATGTTGCAGCTTTACCTGCCGAAACAAATCGTTGGGCGGAGGATAAAGCCAAGCAAGACCGATTCAATCAATGGTTAAAAGGCTTGCAAAAAGATATTTATCTTGACCAGGCTGTAAAAGTGATGAATGATATGATTGGTCAACAGAATCTTGTAAAAGGAAAGACAGAAGAGCCAGCTAAAAAGGCTTTTTAATTTCCTTTAAACCGTAAATAAAAAAGCCCGGAATTTCCGGGCTTTTTTATTTAGTATCGAATTATTTATAAATATCTTTCTTTTATTACTGCTACATGATGGTTGATATGGCCAACAATAATAAATCCTATTCCTAAAACATATACAGGTTTGTCACTGGCAAGGCCGTTTGTTTCTAATTGATCGCTATCAAAACTTTTAAAAAGTATAGCTGTTGATTGACGAACTACTTTAAATTCTTCCAGCATTTCATTCCAATCTCTCCCTGAAGCTTTAGAATTATCTGCATAACTGTTTTCATCAAAGCCGGGTAGGGGAGTAGTATCTTTTCTTGCAAAGCAAAGTGCCCGGTAAGCAAATATCCTTTCGGTATCAATAATATGCTGCAAAACTTCTTTAATAGTCCACTTATCGTCTGCATACCGGTATTCTATTTTATCAGCCGGTAGAGATGCCAGAAACGAAATGAAATCATTCGTTTGATTTCGAATAGCTACATTTAAATCAATTTCAGATACCTGATTGATATAACGATGATACCATTCAGGAACCCGGCTAAGATCTGGTTGCGGCATTATTATTATTGTTTCGGTTTGTTTGCTTCAGTTGTAACAGCTGGAGTAGTTGGTTTACTATCCAAAGGTGCACCTACAGATATATCGCAACGATGACCTGGCTGACCATGCGCAGGATTCATTCCTTTGGCAACTGGTGTAGCTGCGGCTGATTGTGTACTTACTGGTGTGTAAGGCAAAACTGCCGGAGCTGGTGTTAGGTTTGCGGTGGTAGTTGGTTGTTGAATAGAGGCTTGAATAGGTTTACTATCAAGCGGTGCCCCAACAGCAATATCACAACGATGACCCGGCTGTCCATGTGCGGGGTTTATTCCAGCACCAGTTTTTGCAGGCTTGCTACTATTTATTGAAGGAGAAGTAGGCGTAACAACTGGCTGAGATATGTTAACTGGTGTACTACTACTTATTGAAGGTGTAGAAACTGATGGAGTCGATGGCTTGCTATTTAAAGAAGCTCCTTCAGCAATATCGCAACGATGTCCGGGTTGTCCGTGAGGAGGATTAATTCCTGAGTTGGTAGTTGACGCAGACGGTGTGGAAACAGTTCCTGGTGTTGTTGCTACAGTCGGTGCAGGTATAGTGCCCGGTGTTGTAGTAGTTGGCGTACTAGTAGTTGAGGTTGCTGGTGCAGTATTACCTTCTATTGTTGTAGTTGGTGTTGCTTGTGTTTCTTTATCAGATGAGCCACAACTAACAATTACAACTGAAGTGGCAATAGCTGTAAAAAATTTTATATATCTCATGATTATCGGTTTAGATTTTTAAATAATGTAACCTGCAAAATACTCAACTTTTCTAACACTTTTAAAAAGGAATAGTAAAGCAAACCCCAGATATAAACTCCGGGGTTTGCTTTAGAAATGTTTTATCCTTTTATTTTGGGCTTTACTGTGGTTGTAGGTTTTACAGAAGCTGGTTTTCTTTCGCCTTTAAGCGTAGAAGCTAATTTTATTGCTTCATATGCATTGATAACACCTCCTGCTTTGCTTAATTCACTTAGGTCAACATCATCACCCGTTTCAGGATTTTTTACTTTTATCCCGGGATTTTGAGATGATTTTTCAAGCACCATTTTTACCTGTGCAGGACTCAGGTTTGGGTAATATTCCAATAAGAATGCTGCAAGGCCAGCCACTACAGGGGATGCCATACTGGTGCCTTGTAAATTTTGATATGTATTACCTCCTGGAACGGTAGAATAAATGCGAACACCCGGAGCAAAAACATCTACTTCTTTTTTACCATAATTAGAAAAACTTGCAGTAAGGCCTCCTGCTGCAGGATCGCCACTAGCTCCAACAGTTATCCAATTTGCAGCTCTTTCATTATTGGCGTCAAAAACAGGAGAAGGATAATTATATGATGTATCAAGATTTTTTGCATCATTACCTGCTGCATGTACTAATAATACACCTTTGCTTTCAGCATACTTCACTGCTTCATCTACCCATTTTTTTTCAGGAGAAAAGCTTTTGCCAAAGCTCATATTGATTACCTGTGCGCCATTGTCAACTGCATATCGTATGGCTAATGCAATATCCTTATCATGTTCATCTCCATCCGGCACTGCTCTTAAGGTCATAATTTTTACATTACCAGCTACACCTTTCATTCCAACATTATTTGTTCTGGATGCTCCAATAATACCAGAGACATGGGTGCCGTGTAATGCAGATTTATTGTTAACCATTACATCAGGATTGCCATAAAACTTATCATTAAAATCGTCATAATTATCTTTCACAATATCCGCTCTATAAGTTTTTGGCGGTGTACTTGCTGCCGTTGCTTTTTTCTCTTCGCCATTTACATAATCACCAAAACCCTCTAAAAATTCCTGGTTTGTTGATTCTAATGCATCATTGCCGGACATTAGGCCGTATAAAGAGTTTTTTGCTTTTTTGACATCAGCGTCAGTAGAAGTGAATTCCCCTAATTCTATCCCGGTAAATTTTTCTTTACCCATCGCTTTTCGAAGAATACTATCACTCTTGAGACAATTGGTGTAAGCTCTTTTCAAAAACATAAACTCCAATCCGCTTGACTTGCTATTGCCAACAATTTCCTTTTCCGCTCTTTTCCACATCTGGTATTCAATGGCTTCTTCTTTGGAAAGATTTGCAACAGTAATTGTTTTGTCTTCATATTTGCTTTTATACTTATGATAAACTCTTGCCGCTTCATACGAATCTTGCTCCACACTTCTGCCATCACGACCACCTAAAAAATTCCATCCATATATATCATCTACATAACCATTCTTATCATCATCAATACCGTTGCCGGGTATTTCTTTGGGGTTTTTCCAAAGCACTTCTTTTAGATCTTCATGTAGTGTATCAATTCCAGAATCAATAACAGCTACAATAACTGTTTTACTTTTTAGGTTTTTTGATTTTACAAAATCGTAAGCTTTATCGATACTGATTCCATAATAGCCGTTCGCTTGTTTATCCAATAAGTGCCAGCCCTTTGGTACCTCATCAGATTGTGAGGTTTGGGCAAATGCAAGGACAGAAAACAAGCTGCTAATCGTAAATAGTGAGGTACGCTTCATTAAACTATTCATTTGTCTTATTTTATTATCTACAAAATTGGTAAAGGGGTTAAAATTAATGATTACCATTCATACATTTTACATAAATAAAGCCCCGTTTAAAGGGCTTTATTGCAGTTTTTTGACGCTTGCTTAACAAGCTTAGTTGCTTAGCTTCAATTCAACACGACGATTTTGTGATTTCTCTGCAGCTGTTTTACCAGTACTAAGTGGTAGATCAGGACCATAACCTTTAGTGGTAAGCCTGCCTGCCTCAATACCTTTTAATTCAAGATAAGATTTTACTCTTTCGGCTCTTTTTTCCGACAAAATCATATTGGCGGCATAAATTCCATCATTACTGGTATGTCCTTCAATTAAAACATTTAATAATGGGTTTTCCAGCAAAATCTTCGCTACATCATCCAACACTTTTAAAGAGCCTGGTAATAAATCAGCTTTTGCATGTTCAAACTGTATTCGTTGAGCAGCAAAATTTACTTTATCTACAATTGCCTTTTTGATTTCCGGGCAACCACTATTTTCTTTTAGGCCCTTTTCTTTAGGACATTTATCTTCTTCATCATTAACACCATCTCCATCCGTATCCGGTACAGGGCATCCATTATATTTTGCCAAACCTACTTGAGTTGGGCATTTGTCATTTTCATCATTAATGCCATCTTTGTCTGTATCAGGAACCGGACAGCCATTATATTTGGCTGCACCTGCTACATCCGGGCATTTATCAACATCATCAGAAACGCCATCTTTGTCTGTATCAGGAACCGGACAGCCGTTATTTAATTTCGGCCCTTTTGCATCCGGACATTTATCATCTTTGTCAGCCACTCCATCACCATCTTTATCCGGGCAGCCATTAGTTGCTAATGTTCCGGGTTCGGTTGGACATTGGTCTTTATCATCTGCTATACCATCTGCATCTGCATCGGGGCATCCATTCGTAATTGCAGGACCTGCCTCTGTTTTACAACTATCCTGATCATCAGGAATGCCATCTCTGTCTTTATCTTTTATTTTTTCAATGGCAACTGGTTTGCCAAGAAAAACACCTAATGTAAGACCTATAACCTGGTGCTTAAATGTTCCATTGTAATCTATTGCTGTAAAGAAATCATTTAAACCACGGCTGTAATTAGCGGTAAGAAACACACGGCCAAACTCAACACCAATCAAACCATTCACACCAAAATTTAATACTTCGTACTGCCCTGGTTTTTTTCCAACAGGCAGATCGTTGTTCTCATCAGATTGCGACACGCCAGTTTGTGTGATAGTTTGCGAAGTTTCCTGGCCATTAAAAAAGAAGGATGCATAAGGACCAACACCAATCAGGAATTTCGTTTTAGTACCAAACTTCCGAACTATGTTTAAAGGAACATCTATATAATTTACATACTGGGTGTTTTTTTGGCTTATGATGGTGCTTGTGGAAGGATCAAATCGCTGATCGAATTTTCTTCCTTTGTGATGATAAAGCACACCCGGCTGAAAGTAAAAATTGGAATTCATACCGAATTGTAAATCGGCAATAAAGCCCAGGTGTAATCCTGTTCTTCCTTTGTAACTGTCTTTTATATCGTTCCAATTTGGCAGATCGTTTGTTTCAATCACACTTGATTGATGGCCACCACCGGCAAGAGCAATTCTGAGTTGTGCCTGAGAGATTATACTGCCGCATATTATTATTAGGAAGAGAAGGCCAATTTTTTTCATGGGTTAAGTTGTTGATTTGGTGGATTGGGGGTGTAAAAGTTGCAAATATTTCTCATAAATCAAAGCAAAAGACCGCATAAATAAAGGGCTTTAGTGAAAACTAAAGCCCTTTAAAGGTGTTGTTTCTTAATGCTTTAGGCCAGCTTTACCAATTATATATCAAACTTAATACCTTGTGCTAATGGAAGGGATGTGCTGTAATTGATGGTGTTCGTCTGCCTCCGCATATATACTTTCCATGCATCGCTACCGCTTTCACGGCCACCACCAGTTTCTTTTTCGCCACCAAAAGCACCGCCAATTTCGGCACCGGAAGTACCAATGTTAACGTTGGCAATACCACAATCACTCCCGGCATGAGAAAGAAATTGTTCCGCTTCTCTTAGGTTTAAAGTCATAATAGAAGAAGATAATCCTTGCGGCACTTCATTTTGTATAGCAATCGCTTCATCAATTGTTTTATACTTCAATAAATAAAGTATTGGTGCAAAAGTTTCATGCTGCACAATTTTATATCCAGGTTGTGCTTCTGCCACACAAGGTTTTACATAACAGCCACTTTCATATCCTTTTCCGGTAAGTTCACCACCTTCCACAACAAAGTTGCCGCCTTCGGCTTTGCATTGTTCAATTGCTTTCAGATACATCGCTACCGCATCTCTATCAATCAACGGGCCTACATGATTATTTTGATCTAAAGGATCGCCAATGCGAAGCTGTTTATATGCAGCAACTAACTTATTTTTTATAGAATCATAAATGTCTTCATGAATAATCAATCTTCTTGTGGTAGTACAACGTTGCCCTGCCGTACCAACCGCACCAAATATTGCACCGAGTATAGCAATATCGAGATCTGCATCTTTTGAAATAATGATGGCATTGTTTCCACCCAATTCTAATAATGCTCTTCCTAATCTTGCACCTACAGTTGCGCCAACTGCTTTGCCCATTCTCGTGGAGCCGGTTGCGGATAATAATGGAACTCTTGTATCAGCACTCATCCATTCACCAACTTCACGGCCGCCGATTATTAAACCGCAAACTCCTTCCGGGACATTATTCTTTTTAAATACTTCTGTAATTATATTTTGACAAGCTATACCGCACAATGGAGTTTTTTCTGAAGGCTTCCAAATGCACACATCACCACAAACCCATGCAAGCATAGTGTTCCAACTCCACACTGCTACCGGAAAATTGAAGGCCGAAATTATTCCAACTATACCCAATGGATGATATTGCTCATACATTCTATGCCCCGGCCGTTCACTATGCATCGTCAATCCATGTAATTGTCTGGAAAGACCAACAGCAAAATCACAGATGTCTATCATTTCCTGCACCTCACCATAGCCTTCCTGCAAGCTTTTGCCCATTTCATATGATACAAGTTTGCCTAATGGTTCTTTATATTGTCTTAATGCTTCACCAACCTGCCGTACAATTTCACCTCTTTTTGGCGCAGGCATTAAACGCCAAGTGATAAAAGCTTCTTCAGCTTTTTTGATTACGGCTTCATACCTTGCTTTATCGGCAGAAATTACAGAACTTATCTTTTTCCCATCAACAGGAGAGAAGGAATCAATTGTTTCGCCTGCAGATTCTAACCATTCTGTCCCTGTACTTACACCTTTATTTGTCGTTTCAATTTTTAATGCTTTCAGAAAATCCATACTTATTATTTAAGGTTACAAAGCTATCTCAATTCCGGCTGATAACCATCGGCCTGGCATTTTGCTACCCAGAAGATCACTATATTTCTTATCAAATAAATTATCTGTCTGTATAAATAGTTTCCCACCCTTTTTTAAGAACTGCCAACCAACTTTTGTATTAAATACAAAGTAAGAGGGAGTAATTTCTGCACTGATAGGATTTGCTTTTTGTGCCGTCCGTTTTTTATAAACACCACTTACGGAAATACTGAAAGCCTGAAAACGATAGGCCGCAGCGAAATTCAGTAAATATTTTGCATGAGATGAAATATAAAATGATGGAACCGGAGCATCATTTTTTGATCGTAGCGAAGTAAATCCGGCAGTGGCAAATAATTCTGAATTAGCATTGATTTTTTTATTGTACATCAGATCAATTTCAATACCAGTTGTTTTTACAGTTTCTACATTTTTGGCTAAGGCATAGTTTCCAGCGGGACTAAGATTTTCCTTTCTTGGCATTTCTGAATATGGAGTAGGTGTCCAATCAATTAAATCATTATGGTCACGATAAAAAATAGTGCTGGTAATTTTAAAACCATTTCCTGCATTATAATCAACACCGGCTTCAACATTCCATGATTGTTCTGCCTTTAAATCAGGATTGCCGATGCTGCCACCAGTTACAAGAGCTTTACCATAGTTGTTATATCGTTCTGTAAAATCTGCGTCCCTGAACGATTTACCTGCTGAGGCTCTTACAGTAAATTTTGAAGATGACCAGGCTGCATTTACCTGTGGTACTAATACTACGCCATAGTTTTCATCCCAATCCAATCGTACACTTTCATTTATATAAAAGCCGTTTCCCAATTTGTGACGGAGTATTCCATACAATGCTCCATGCCACAACTCATGGTTTCCTCTGTCATTTGATTTGATTGCTTTTCTATGTGTTTGAACACCTGCTGTGAAACTGTGTTGAGGGTTAATAACTCCGGAATAATATAATTGTGTTGTAAAAAGATTGCTTTTATTATCATTGGGAACAGACCGGGGATTGAACCAATATTGGTCTCTTAATTTTTTATATGCCACATCAAAATTGAAACTACCTTTTTTTGTTTTCTTTACCAGGTTAAGATGATTCCAAAAGGTGTTTACTTTTTCATTGGCGGTATCGCTTGCAAAAGTGGTATAGAAATTCTGTGCATTAAATTTTCTAAAATCAACAGCGGTTCTAAAATTGATTGTCCAATCTTTTTTTAATTGTTGTGAGAATGCAATAGTAGCAGTAGTAAGATGAAAAAATCCATCCGTTCCTCGCAATTGTGGTCCGTTTGCATTGTTTGATGCCAACCCTCCTGAAAGAGTCGTTTTGTTTTTTGTATAACTAAAAGCTGCGTCCGCATTAAAGAGTTGGTACTCGCCACCAACTATTCTGCCCGTCAATTGATTTTTTCTTTTTTCAAGTTTATTAGCAAAAGTTTTAGTGATGATATTAATTACACCACCTACTGCTTCAGAGCCATATATTGCAGAAGCACTTCCTTTTAGAATTTCAATTCTTTCTATTTCTGATGGATGGATGGGAGAATAGCTGTTAAAGTGTCCTGTCAAAGGATCATTTAGTTTTACGCCGTCAATAATTACCAATACTTGTTGAAATGTGCCTCCACGAATTACAATATCACTTTGCGAACCTTGTGCCCCCCGCATTTGCACTTCAATGCCGGGTAAGTAACGAAGCAATTCATCAATAGAATTAACAGGTAGTGATTTAAAGAGTTCCCCCTTTATACTAATTACATTTCTTCCACTTTCTTTTTGTTGCTGTGCAGATTGATTAGCGGTTATAATTACATTCTCCATTTCCACATCCGTTTGTTGCGAATAGAGATCTGTAATTAGATAATAAGAGACGAGTAGTAATAAACCCTTTCGGAATTGCATGCATCAATTTTATCGCAAAAATAGGGGAGTGGTTGTAAAGAAAAATCTTATGTGTAGGTAGTACGCTGAAGTTTGCCTTAACATGTCAGTATTGCTCACTATCGTTCGGAAAATCTTTCGATTTTACATCACTGATATATTGCTGCACTGCTTTAGTAGCCTGCTCATGAATATTAAGATATTGACGGAGAAAGCGAGGCTTGAATTCTGTGATGATACCCAGCATGTCATGCATTACTAAAACTTGACCATCGCAATTGCCGCCTGCTCCAATGCCGATTGTTGGGATAGATAAACTTTCAGAAACTTCTTTGGCTAAATTGGCTGGAATTTTTTCTAACACAATGGCAAAACAACCAGCTTCTTCCAATAGCTTGGCATCTCTTTTTAACTTATTTGCCTCCGCTTCTTCTTTAGCCCTTACAGTGTAAGTGCCGAATTTATAAATTGATTGTGGAGTTAATCCTAAGTGCCCCATTACCGGAATACCTGCAGAAACTATTTTTTTTATGGAATCAAGTACTTCTTCACCACCTTCTAATTTGATGGAGTGTCCGCCTGTTTCTTTCATAATGCGAATGGCAGATGCAAGAGCAATGTCGGAGTTAGACTGATAGGAGCCAAAAGGTAAATCAACTACCACCAAACAACGGTCAATGCCACGTATAACTGACGAGGCATGATAAATCATCTGATCAAGAGTTATGGGTAAAGTAGTTTCATGGCCTGCCATAACATTAGATGCAGAATCTCCCACTAATATCACATCAATCCCTGCTCCATCAATAATTTTAGCAAAGGAAAAATCGTAAGCCGTTAGCATGCTGATCTTTTCACCAGCAACTTTCATTTTTAGCAAAGTATTGGTCGTTACTTTCTTTACTTCTTTATTAACTGACATGCGGAAAATTTAGAGTATAAATGTATTTAAAATCAAACTTCAAGATCTTTCAGCCTTACTTCTTCGTAGAGGTGTTGAATTAATCCATCTGCCAAGCCAATTTTAGGAACGTAAATTTCTTCGGCATCGGCCCAGCGCATAACATTTATATAAATAAGTAATGCAGGAACAATAACATCGGCCCTGTCTTCTCTTAATTTGTGCAAACTTATTCGTTGCTCCATCGACAGATTACTAAATTCCTTGTAATAGTCTCTGAGTAAATCCAATGACAAAGGCTTTCCTTCCTTGCGTTTAGAAAGAGAGAATATTTTATTGATATTGCCACCGGATCCAATAGCTGTTACATGATGATAGCCTTTTGTTTTTGTACGGATGTATTCCTTCAACTCATCCCATGCAGCCTCAGCTACCTGATTTTTTAATAAACGAATGGTACCAATATTGAAGGATTCTTTAAAGATCAATTTGCCATCACTAAAAAAAGTAATGTCAGTACTGCCCCCACCAACGTCCACATATAAATAAGATTCGTCAGCAGTCATTGCCTCTGCAACATGATTCTCATAAATAAAAGAAGCTTCTTCCTGTCCACTTATTACCTTTATTTCAATGCCTGTTTCTGCTTTTACTTTTTTGATAATGTCGGCAGCATTCGTGGCATCCCGCATGGCAGATGTGGCACAAGCTTTCAAATGTTTTACCTCGTATACATCCAGCAATAACTTGTAGGACTTTATTGTCTTGATGATTTTTTCTGTTTTGCCTGCAGAAATTTCGCCCTTGTCGAAAACATCAAAGCCGAGACGTAGTGGCACTCGGACCAGAACAGTTTTAATAAATTCAGGAACTCCCTGCGGTCCTGCAATTACATCAGTTATTAATAATCTTGCTGCGTTACTTCCAATATCAATTGCTGCCAGTCTCACGGTTTGTCTGTGTTTTTTTAAACAGGTAGTTAAAAGTTTCTACCTGCGATCTTATTTTCTTTTTTGTGGTGCGAACATATTCATTGCTTAGTTCATTATCCAGCCACCTGGCTTTTACATTATCCTGCAATTGTATATCGAGGATGTCTTTCAATTCTTGCTTCAATTCCTCATGCCATATAGGACAAGTTGCTTCTACCCGATGTTCTAAATTTCTTCGCATCCAGTCTGCCGAAGATATATAAACTTTCTCTTTACCTCTGTTATGAAATACCCACACTCTTGCATGCTCAAGATATTCATCAACAATACTAATGGCCTTGATTGGCTTTTCAAATTTTTTATTTTCTGATAACATGCAATAAACACCACGAATGATTAATTTAATTTCAACTCCTGCACGGGCCGCTTCGTATAATTTTTGTATCATCTCTTCATCGCTTAGCGAATTCATTTTTAAAGTAATGGCGGCTGGCTTTTTCTTACGGGCTTGCTTTATTTCTTCATCAATGAGTTTGAGCATTTCTCTTTTTACAAACATCGGACTGGGGATAATCACTTTGCAATCCCTCAGAAAATGCATACCTGTTTTTGGTTGTTCCAAAAAGCTGAAAATGCGATTTACATCTGCCATTATTTTTTGATTGGCGGTAAGCAGGCAATGATCAGCATATACCTTAGAGGTCTTTTCATTCAAATTGCCCGTGCTTATAAATCCATACAGCAAGAAGTTGTTGTCTTTCGTTCTTTTTTTAATTATACATATTTTTGAATGCACTTTCATGTTTGGTATTTCAATCAACACTTTGGCACCTTCTTCTTCCAACCTGTTCTTCCATTCTATATTAGCTTCTTCTTCAAACCGTGCCCTTAACTCCAGCATTACCACCACTTCTTTTCCATTACGAACGGCATTTATCAATGCGTTAATGATTTTTGAATTTTGTGCCAGCCTGTAACAAGTGATTTTTATAGTGGTTACATCCGGGTCAAATGCGGCCTCCCGAATAAGATCTATTAGTGGTAAAAAAGAATGGTATGGAAAATGAAGCATCACATCTTTTTCTAAAATAACATCTGTAACACGACGAACAGTGAGCAGCGGATGGTCAAACGGTTTTTTGCGTAGCCTTTTCTCTTTAAATACCTGGTCAGGAAAATCCATAAAGTGGCGGAAATTGTGGATTCTGCCACCCGGTATCAGGTTATCTCTTTTAGAAAGATTTAAACGGCGCACTAAATATTCTAACAATCCCGGATCCATTTCCCTGTCGTATACAAAACGTACAGGTTTTCCTTTGCGGCGGTTCTTAATTCCTTTTTCAATTTTTTGAATGATGTTGGTAGAAACATCCTGGTCTATATCTAGCTCTGCATCCCGGGTTACTTTAAAAACATGTGACTGATATTGGTCGTACCCGAAATATGAAAATATATCAGGTAAATTAAACCGGATAATATCTTCCAGTAAAATAATATGACTTTCATCGGGTTTAGGAGATGGGAGTAGGGTAAATCTTCCAAGGCTCCGGCTAGGTACTTCTATTAAAGCATATTTTTTTTTCAGTGCATTCTCTTTCTTCCACATTACTACAGCCAGATAGATGGATTTATCCCGTAGCATGGGAAAGATGGGGATGTTTTCAATCATCAATGGTATTACATCAGAACTTACCTCTTCTTCAAAGTGATTGCGGACAAAATTTTGTTGTTCAGCGTTTAATTCTTTTTCAGTGCGGAGAAATATTTTTTGTTCATTCAATTGTTGCGACACCTCTTCCCATATTCTGTTAAATTCCCCCTGGTGATTTAATACCGTCATTTGTATTTCATCAATAATCTGTTGCGGGTCATTTTCCAGATGCATATTGGCTTTTGATCCAAATTGTATCATACGGCGTAGGGTAGCCACACGAACCCGGAAAAACTCATCCATATTATTAGAGAAGATGCCAAGAAATCGTATCCGTTCTCTTAATGGAACAGAATTGTCTGCGGCTTCCTGCAATACTCTTGCATTGAAGGAGAGCCAACTTATGTCCCGGGCAATTGTTTTTCTTTTGGTAGTATTTTGTGCCATATGATATTCTATTCAGGAATAAAATTATTGAGAAGCAGTAGAATTTGATATTAAGTTTTAAGGGAAACTCTTAGCCTTTGCGAACTTGTTCAATTATTCTGGTAGTGGAAAATCCATCCAGTACTGGATTGATGACCACTCTGCCACCAGCAGCCAGTACTTCTTTTGCGCCAGCTATTTGGTCAATGGTATAATCGCCGCCTTTCACCAGCACATCAGGCATAATAAAGTTTATCAATTCAAGTGGGGTGTCTTCATCAAACAATACAACTGCATCCACCATTAGTAGAGATGCCATCACCAATGATCTTGCAGCTTCATTATTTATCGGGCGGCTTTCACCTTTTAATCTTTTTACTGAAGCATCTGTGTTTAATCCTACAATTAAGTAGTCAGCTTCTTTAGCAGCTTCGCTTAATGAAAATATATGCCCCTGGTGAATAATATCAAACACACCATTAGTGAATGCAATTTTCTTGTCTAATACTTTCCATTGCAAGATTCGTTTCAATAGCTCCGGTGCAGTGAAAATTTTCTGTGGTATAATGTCAGCTCTTTTCACTTGTTTTTTGTTTATTGTAATAAGGCATTGCTACAAAGCTAATCAAACCTCCAAATACTATTACAGCAGTTGTTGCCAGCCACAATATCCACCCAAATGCAATAGCAATGGTGGTGTTAAGACCATATAGCTCCATTGTTTTTTCTATCAGGTAGGCATAAGCACCCAGTCCACCGGGAGATGCAATCATACCCACACTTCCTGCTGATAATACAGTAAACGCTTCTTTAATTCCGTACTGGCTTGTTTCCTGGAAGGCCATAAAGCCAATATACCCACCGGAAAGATAAAGTGTCCATAAGGCGATAGTGAAAAAAATAAACAGCTTTCTTTTTTTTAAATGCCGGATGCTGCCCACACCTTGTAAAACACTTTTCCATACTTTTTTTACAATTGCGGATAAATCACTGAATGATTTCTTTTTTATAAACATCCACAAGCCAAGTAGTATTACAACTGCTCCTAAAAGAATGGCACTGATGAGTAAAGAGGAAACTTTTTTCCCTTCTTTTTCTTGCGAAGAATTAAAAAAAGTATCGATAATGCGGGAGTATAGCTCTGGTTGTATAATTAATGTAATGCCGAAAATTAGTAATAAGGTTAATGCATCAATCAGTCTTTCGAGAATGATTGTGCCAATTAATTTTTCGGCTGGAATTTTTTCGTAGCGGGAAAGAACAGTACATTTAACTACTTCACCGAGTCGTGGTACACCCTGGTTTACCAGATATCCAATCATTACTGCAAAAAATGCATTGGCTTTTGAAGTGCTATAGCCAAGGGGCTCAATTAATAATCTCCAACGTAAAGCTCTCACAAAATGGCTCAGCAATAAAATTACAAGTACTGGTATTATCAACCAATGCCGGGCATTAGCAAAAGCAGTTTTAATCTGCGCCATATTTTCTTTGTTCAAACTTTTCAGCGAAAGCCAGCCAAAGAAAATGCCGAGTCCCAGGAAGAAAAAATATTGGAGTATGGTGCGTACTTTTTTATTCATGCAAGGCCGAAAGTATAACGATGTGGTGGATTGTCAAATTCTGTTATAAAATATTACTGTTAATTAAGAACCATGTTATCGATCAATCTAATCTCATTCAGGAAAGCGGCCACCAGAACAACTATTTTTTGCTGTCCGTTCCACTCATTCAATAAAGTAAGATCGGTAGCATCTGCTATCTCAACATAATCAGTTTTAAAACCTGCGTTGTCCAGTATTTCTTTAGCCTGGTCTTTAACGGCAGTTACATCACCTTTCGAAATATTGTTTTTTATAAAGAGGAGGGAATGATAAATAGTAACAGCCGTTTCTCTTTCTTCAGTATTCAATCGCATATTACGGCTGCTCATGGCAAGTCCATCGGATTCTCGTAGAGTAGGGCTAATATGAATGTTGATTGTGAACTTACCAATTATAACTATGAGTTTTTTTATTACCATGCATTGTTGGTAATCTTTTTGGCCCAGATAAAGATTATCGGGGCTTACAATATCTAAGAGACGATGTACTACCATACATACACCCTGAAAATGGCCGGGTCTAAACTTTCCATCTAATATGGTTTCTACAAATCCTAAATCATATTTTTTCGTGGTGGAAAAACCATCCGGATATATTTCATGAACTGATGGAAGAAATAATACATCACAACCTGCCTGCTCCAACATCTCAATATCTTTTTCAATAGTAATGGGATATTTCTCAAAATCCTTCGGATTGTTGAACTGCGTTGGGTTAACAAAAATGCTGGAAACAACCAGGTCGTTGCCTTTTTTTGCGGCTGTTATCAACGAAAGGTGACCCGGGTGTAATGCTCCCATCGTGGGTACAAATCCAATGATATTGGCTTTTTTTCGTTGAGCATCAAGCCATTTATCGAGGTCAGCTGTCTTTTTAAATAAAATCATATATGATGTAATGGATGCTCTGTTTAATGTAAACTTAACTATTTAGCTATAAATTAATTACCTTTGCCACCTTTTACAAAAGGGAGCTAAATTAAACAGATGCCCATGTCAGCAAAGAAAAGAATTTTATTTATCGCTAACGAGATGTCGCCCTACCTGGAGCTGACGGAATTTTCTGAAATTGTGAACAAACTGGCAATTAAAGCCAACGATAATAACCTGGAGGTACGCTGTATAATGCCCCGTTTTGGTATTATCAATGAACGCCGCCATCGCCTGCATGAGGTAGTCCGCTTATCGGGCATCAATGTATCGGTAGATAATGAGGATATGCCATTGCAAATTAAAGTGGCCTCTTTGCCTAGTGCCAGATTGCAAGTTTACTTTTTGGATAATGAAGATTTGTTTAAACGCAAATTTGTGTTCAACGATGAAGAAGATAAGTGGTATGATGATAATGGTCTTCGCACAGTCTTTTTTTGTAAAGGTGCGTTAGAAACCGTAAAGAAATTTGGCTGGCCTCCGGATATTATTCATTGCAGCGGCTGGATGACAGGGTTAATACCTTTTTACTTAAAAACTGTTTATAAGAAAGAGCCTGTTTTTGCACACAGCAAAGTTGTTTACACGTTAGGTCAAAACACATTTAAAGAAAAATTGGGTAGTGATTTTGTAAAAAAAGCACTCATTCATGCCTCGTTAAAGGAAAAGGATTTAGAAGTATATAAAGATGCTAATAATACAGCGATGCTTCGGGGCGGTGCCACTTTTGCTGATGCAATAACTTTTGGAGCTGAAAAGATAGAAAAGAAGCTAACAGATGAATTTTCTAAGGTAAGAGGTAAAAAAACATTGCTCTTTAACCCCGAAGGAGATTTAACAGACTATTTACAACTGTATAGCGACCTTGCGAGCAAATAAAAATCACTAACCCGATATAAATTTACTTTGTGAAGAACAGACATCTTGCACTTTTTTTTATAGCAATCGTAACTACGATTGCTATTGTATTTTCCGCTTGCAAAAAGATAAATGAATCTACAGATTTGGGCGGAGGGCTAATTCCGCCGGTTGATAATATTACTACGTTTGATACATTGATAGATGTACAGACGTATAATGATACATTTTCAATTGTTAATGATTCAACAAGAATCGGGAATAATATTACTGGCTTTTTTGATGAATTTTTTCTTGGGAAAATCACCAACGATCCGTTTTTTGGCTCCAGCGAAGCACAAATTTTCTTGCAATTAAAGCCTTCTAATTTTCCATTTGCTTTTAGAAATAAACCACATCCTGATAGTTTGTTTATTGACTCTGTGGTTTTGATACTTGATTATGTTGAAACCTACGGTGATACACTTGTTCCGCAAACTGTAACCGTTCAGGAATTGGATCAGTCGCCTGCCAACTCAGGTTTCAGGTATGATTCTGTTTTTCTGTTGCGCAGAAATAATCTAACAACATTTCTCGGCCCCCCTCTTGGTATCCGAATCTTTACTCCGGCAATGTTAAAAGACTCGGTTAAAGCATTTGGAGGTGATACAACAGCAAATCAGCTCCGAATCAGGCTTAATGATAGTTTTGGACAACGGTTGTTGATGTATGATTCAACTATCACAGGTGCTTATGCCAATGATTCTGTATTTAACAGTAAGGTTAAAGGGTTTGCTATAAAATCAATTGCGGGTGGAAATGCATTAATGGGTTTCAATCTTCCGGGCTCTAACACTAAATTGGCGATCTATTATAAGTACGCAAATTCATTACCTAATATAGATACAACGGTTGCTTATTTTACTTTCGGTTCATTATCTGCAAGTGGTAATTATGCTACACGAAATTATATTGGAACTCCTGCAGATGCTTCATTGAACAATGGCCTTGCTCAGGATCAGATCGTTTATCTGCAAAATACTCCTGGTTTTTTTACAACAGTTAAATTTCCGGGTTTAGGTGCCATTAGTAACAGGGTGATTCATCGTGCAGAATTGGTGATGGAGCAAATTTATGATATAAGCGACAGTACATTTCGTTCCCCGGATTTTCTTTTTCTTGATGCAATTGATCCAACAATTACAGATCCAATTAAATTCAGAACTGTTCCTTACGACTTTACTTTTGATCCTAACAGTGGGGCATTTAATCTGGGATCATTTGGTGTAGCACCTGTTATTGGAACCGATCCATTCGGTAACAGAATAAGGATTTGGCGTTTTAATATATCAAGATATGTGCAACATGTATTGACCGGAACTTTACCGGTATATGATTTACGACTTTTCCCAGCATTCAGATATCCTGTTCAGTTTGGGATACCGCCAGGAAGTAATGTGCTTACAACGGTATCTGTTAATCCGGCTGCTATAAAAGGAAGGATAAGATTAGGAGGCGGAAATCATCCCACTCAAAAAATGAAGCTTCGCCTTATCTATTCAAAACTTTAGAATTACAGATTTAGTTATCAAGATATGTTTAAAAGTCCACCAATTAAGAAGGGTGGGCTTTTTTCATTATACATTGCCCCTTATCTTTGCACCTCAAAATTTAAAACATGCCGTATTTATTTACATCAGAATCTGTAAGCGAAGGACACCCGGACAAAGTAGCTGACCAAATATCTGATGCGCTGATCGATAATTTTCTTGCTTTTGATGCACAATCAAAAGTGGCTTGCGAAACATTAGTAACCACCGGCCAGGTAGTATTAGCCGGCGAAGTAAAATCAAAAGCCTATTTAGATGTGCAGGAAATTGCCCGTGGTGTTATCCGTAAAATTGGATATACCAAAAGTGAATACATGTTTGAAGCAAGCAGTTGCGGTGTATTATCAGCTATACATGAACAATCGGCTGACATCAACCAAGGTGTAGATAAAAAGAAAAAAGAAGAGCAAGGTGCCGGCGACCAGGGAATGATGTTTGGTTATGCCACCAACGAAACAGAACATTATATGCCATTGGCATTGGACTTAGCACATAACCTGTTGATTGAATTAGCGGTTATTCGCAGAGAAAAGAATTCAAAAATGCCTTACCTGCGTCCGGATGCAAAGAGCCAGGTAACATTGGAATACGATGATAATAACCAACCCGTTCGTATTGATGCGATTGTAATATCTACTCAACATGATGATTTTGACAGCGAAACAAAAATGCTTGCTAAAATTAAAAGTGATGTGATCAATATTTTGATACCAAGAATAAAAGCAAAGTATAAGAAATATGCGAAGTTGTTTAACACCGATATCAAATACCACGTTAACCCAACAGGTAAGTTTGTAATCGGCGGACCACATGGTGATACAGGATTAACTGGTCGTAAGATCATTGTTGATACTTATGGTGGTAAAGGTGCTCATGGTGGTGGAGCTTTCAGCGGCAAAGACCCTTCTAAGGTGGACCGTTCTGCAGCTTATGCTACAAGACATATTGCTAAGAATCTGGTAGCGGCAGGAGTGGCTGACGAAATATTGGTACAGGTTTCTTATGCTATTGGTGTAGCACAACCTACCAGCATCAATGTAAATACATATGGTACTGCAAAAGTTGAATTAACCGATGGGCAAATAAGCAAAATTGTTGAAGGTGTATTTGATATGCGTCCCTACTTTATTGAGCAACGTTTGAAATTGCGCAATCCTATTTACAGCGAAACAGCAGCTTACGGACACATGGGTCGTACGCCAGCAGTAGTAGAAAAAACATTTGTTTCTCCGGACGGAAAGAAGGTAACGAAGAAAGTTGAATTGTTTACCTGGGAGAAATTGGATTATGTAACTAAGGTGAAGAAGGCATTTGGCTTAAAATAACCCAACCTAAGTAATTTAAAGCCTGTAAGTTTTTAATTGCTTACAGGCTTTTTTCATTTCTTTGCAACGTGAGAAATTTTAGACAACATCAACAACGCCCCAAAAAGAATTCACTCGTAATTGGTCGTTCGGCTGTAATTAAAGCATTACAATCCGGACAGCAATTAGACAGAATATACCTTGATGCGAGAGCCCAGGGAGAAGAGATCAGTGAGTTGAAAAAACTGGCTTCGCAAAATGGAGTACCCATAAACTATGTACCCGTTGCAAAATTGAATGGCTTCAATATTACCGACCATGAAGGTTGTGTGGCACAAATTGCCAAAGTTCAATACCAGAATTTGCAGGATGTTATCTCGCTGGTAACTGAAAGCGGTGAAGCTCCTTTGTTCTTGATACTTGATGGCATCACTGATGTCAGAAATATTGGTGGCATTGCCCGTACTGCTTATTGTACCGGGGTACATGCAATCATTATTCCGGAAAAAGGAGTAGGGGCATTGAATGAAGATGCGATAATGACTTCTGCGGGAGCATTGGAGCAGATTGCAGTGTGCCGTGTAAATAGCTTGATGAAAGCAGTGGATGAATTGCATCTCAACGGCTTCAAAGTTTTTGCCACTGAAATGAAAGCAGAAAAAAATATTGCTGATGTAGATTTTAAAGAACCCTGTGCAATTGTAATGGGTAGTGAAGACAATGGTATCTATCCTGCGTTGATGAAAATATGTGATGATAAAATAAAAATCCCCATGGTAGGGGATTTTGAAAGTTTGAATGTATCAGTTGCCACAGGTATTATTTTGTATGAGGCAATGAAACAGCGGCTTGGCTAAATCCCCCAATTTATAAATGGTAATCCCCTGTTACCGCTTTTATTCCATAAGCCAATTTGGAAGCCCTTCAGGTTTTTGCAATAGTTAAAAAGGCCAATTTGTATACCAACGCCTTTATTTGCAATATTATGTATACCAGAAATACAAATGCCATCAAAAGACAATGTCTTGGTATATATTCTTGTTATAGAAATACCTTTTAGTTGGTAAATGCCTTTCGTTCCACCTGCTATGTTTATACCTGTAATGGATACAGCAAGTTCACCACCCATACTTATGCTGATTCCTTTTATACTTGTCGCAGCACTATCCGATATAAGGAATTCCAGGTTTGTCTTTTTTTTGAATGGGAAACTCGAAAATAGGCCATAGAATGTAGCTACTACACCTCCCATTCCCGCATCTACATTTATTCCATTAATAGTTAACTTTTTTCCATCAACGTTCATTGCCTGTACACCAATTGCAACGCCATTGATTTTAGTCGCCCCACAAGGTGTAAACCAGGCAATGTTTTTTGCCTTTTCCTTTAAAAAAATAGTATCTGACTGCGCCATTAGTAACACTGGAGATAAAGCAAACACAATTGCTATTAGTGATTTCAATTTAGGTAAGTTATTCATACGGTATTTATTTAAAGTTGATATAGGGAGCAAATACAGTTATATTTTTAGTAACACATCCTTAGTTGGGCCTTTGAACAGTTCCCATCAATTTAAGATAACGGTAATGCGAACGGATAGACTGAAAGAGATTTAGTTTATTATATGGTAAACCAAATTCTTTTGCTTTTTCCTCGATTAACCATGCAATATCCGGATAGATAGTATGCGGCAGTTTTGGATACAGGTGATGGGCTGCATGGGCATTGAAGCCTCCCAAAAACAGGTTATAAAATCTACTCGCTGGTGAGTAATCAAGTGAGGTAGCAAGTTGATGCGTATAATAATCATCCGGAAGAAAACCAGAACTTTTTGTTTCAGGGAATTGTGTTTCCATAGATAAGTGAGTTGCTATCAGAAAATGAATAAAGAAAAGTGAGTTAATGATATGCATAATGAAAAAGGAAAGCAATACATCCGCAAAAGAATAACCCGCCAGTATTGGCAGCACCAATGTCAGCAATAAATAAAAAGCTTTCCAGCCGAAGAAAAGTAGCTTCTGTTTTATTGGGTGGTTTTTTTGCTGCAGGTTGCCTACTTTTTTGGCGTATAAGTAGAAAAAGTCTTTGAAGAATACCCAATGTATTGTGTAAAAACAATAAACGAAAATTGAATAAAGGTGCTGATATCGCTGGTATTTTCGTAAAGGGTGTTGTGGCGACAAACGGATAAAAGGATTGTTGTCTATATCTGCATCACATCCATCAACATTAGGAAACACATGATGGGAGCCAATGTGCCGCACCTTCCATAAATAGGCATTTGTACCCTGTAAGTTGAATGAGAAATGATAAAGCCAGTTATTAATGACTTTGTTTTTTGAGAAAGAGCCATGCATAGCATCATGCGAAACATTAAAGCCCAATAGCAAACCTGATATACCTATAAACACATAGTTTAAAATCAGGCTTCCCGTAGTTGTATGTGCCAATAGAAAAAGTATTGACCATGCTCCGAGATGAAGCAGAACATAAAAGATCATTTTGCGCCATAACATTCTTTTTGCAGTTTGTAATAAATCTGATTCACCGAGTAGCTGCCTGATCTCAATATCAAGGGAACGAAAAAAAATAGAAGAAGACCCTGAATTGAATTTGATTTTTTGCATATTTTATTTATTAGCTAATGAAGTTTATTTGTATAGACCTGTTTCTAAACTTTGTAAATTCTTCAACAAATCTTTTTTCAAATCCTTTTCCTGCACATATGATTCTCCTCTAATAACTATATTGCCAAATTTATCCATGGCAATAGGATTGCTGCTCTTAAACTCATTGATTCCAGCATCATAAAAATTCCATTTACCCACATTTTCCCAGGCTGGTTGATAGCAATAATCTCTGAATAGTTTGCGGCCGGGAAATCCACCAACAGCAGCTTTTTTACGAAATAAACCTGGCTTTGTCATTACCCAACTTTCGCTGCCATAGATATTGGCCTTTTTAAATATTTTACCAATAGCGATCATTAGGGAGTCGCCATTCATCCGGGTTGTGTCTTTATAATCAATAGAGGGTCTTTTGTATGTGGCACCTCCATAGCAGGAACCAATTATGAACTTTGTTTTATTATCGCTATAAGGAGCAAGTTGTTCCAGTGGTTTACTTATTGCTGAGTCATTTATTGTTTTGTAACTATACTCATCTTTCCCAATAAAAAATAAGGAGTAGCCCTTTTTATATTGGCCATGTGAGTCAAACCAGATTGTGCCAATTTGGGCATTGTGTTTTTTAAGATGATGTTCTACCCGGGTACTCATACGGCTTGCGTTACGGGCCACAACTGCAATGAATTCTTTTTTTCGTAGTACTCCTTTTAGCTTGGCTCGTAGTACATTAAAACGGGTCGCCAAATCAAGTTTTCCTTTTGTTCTTTTAGTAACAATAAAAAAATTGAGATGTTTCTTTTCTGCATCAGATATTTCGTTTGTTGGGGTAGAACTGGCAAAAGAAACGATGTCTTCATTTTGAGCTAAGGTGCTTGTTGTAGTTAGTATCAAAATAGTAATAGCTACTATTAGTTGGTTTGGTTTCATAACAGTGGTTTTGTTTATTCAACAAACCTATTAGTGTGCAATACACTTTCATAATGGAAACCAGCCGCTTGTTTTTTTGCTTTGGCAAATTTCAATTGTGGTTAGGTGGTTGCAGTATGTCAATCTTAATTATCCGTGTTTACATCAGCTTTGGAGCTGCTATTAGCAGAAAATCGTAGACAATGCTTTGATTTTACGGATTTTCCGTAAATTTCCTTTTAACATGGAAGACAACCAACTGCAACAAGAACTTTTTAGCCAACTAAAAAACAACCTGCCGCCACACCTTTCTTTGGTAGATGAGTTGTCCGATTTGCTTGATCTAGGTGCCGATAGTGTGTACCGGAGAATTAGGGGAGAAAAGCCCATCAGCCTTTTGGAACTTAAAAAGATTTGTGAGCATTATCATCTTTCACTTGACCAGTTATTACAACTTCAAAGCGACACTGTTGTATTCCGTTCACCAGATCTTAATAGAAAGAATTTGCCTTTTACAGAACAGTTGAGTAGCATATTGATGCAAGTAAAATATTTCAACAGCTTTCGTAATAAGCAGATTCTCTATATCTGTAAAGACATGCCTATCTGGCAATTTTATCTTTCAAGAGAATTGGCAGCATTTAAAACCTTTTTCTGGGCTAAAACTATAAATAAGGAACCTGCATATGCTGATAAAATGTTTTCTCTGGCAGAGTTTGATTTTGAAGAGACGTTTGAACTTGGCCGCCAGGTAATTGCTGAATATAACCAAATACCTTGTGTTGAACTCTGGAATCAGGAAAGCATCAATAGTACTATAAGCCAGATCAATTTTTATAAAGAATCTGGTCAGTTTAAAAATGACAAGGATATAGAGGCTGTTATTGATTCATTTGATGCAACCCTCGATCACCTTAAATTACAAGCAGAAAAGGGATTAAAATTTATGCCGGGTGATAGCGATGTGTTACACAAGTCATCGGTACAGTTATACATTAATGAAGTAGTTATTGGCAGCAACACCATACTTGCTGAATTGGATGCTGTGAAACTTGCATTTATTCCATACAACGTTTTTAGTTTCATTATGACCAAAGACCCCAGGTTCAATGAAAGTGTTTTTGAGGGATTTGAAATATTAAAAAGCCGTTCTACATTAATAAGCGGTACCGGTGAAAAAGACAGGAACCGCTTCTTTAAAATTTTAAAAGATCGGGTGAATAATCTCCGTTAATTGTATGGGCCGTTATTAATTATCTTTGTTTTCAATATGAGTGAAGTAAAACTGATTGAATGTCCCCGTGATGCCATGCAGGGTTGGAAAGCATTTATTCCTACGGAAAAGAAAATCGAATACATCAACTCTTTATTGAAGGTTGGATTTGACACAATTGACTTCGGAAGTTTTGTTTCACCCAAAGCCATCCCGCAAATGGCAGATACGGCAGAAGTAGTTCGGAGTTTGGAGTTTGGAGTTGACGGCACAAAACTACTAGCCATTGTCGCCAACATGAGGGGTGCAGAAGAAGCCAGTATTTTTGATGAAATAACTTATCTCGGATTTCCATTCTCTGTATCTGAAACTTTTCAGCAACGAAATACGAATTCATCCATCAGCGAATCACTCAACAGGGTAGAGGAGATACAAAATCTTTGTATTAAAACAGGAAAGCAATTAGTGGTTTATATGTCAATGGGCTTTGGTAATCCCTATGGTGACCCGTACGACGAAGAAATTGTTTTTGAATGGGTGAATCAATTAGTGGCAATGGATATCGGAATTATTTCTTTGGCGGATACAGTGGGTGTCGCAACTCCTGAACAGGTGTATGATATGACCAGCTTTTTAATTGAATCATTGCCGGGCACTGAAATAGGTGTTCATTTACATTCCACTCCAGAAAACTGGAAGGAAAAATTATCTGCAGCTGTAAGAGCTGGCTGTAAAAGATTTGATGGAGCCTTGAAAGGAATTGGTGGTTGTCCTATGGCAGATGATGAACTGATAGGTAATATGGATTCAGAATTGATGATACCTTACTTTA
Organism: Bacteroidia bacterium Ga0077558; assembly: GCA_001464625.1. GTDB lineage: Bacteria > Bacteroidota > Bacteroidia > Chitinophagales > Chitinophagaceae > JJ008. Next base: position 40,391 of record LNFJ01000039.1, read on the forward strand.
AGGAACGAAATTTAATTACTGATTTAAATGAAGAGGCATTGAATAGAAGTCTTATAATGGCGGGTAAAATTTTTATGTAAGCGACTATGGATTTGATGGTGAACATTGATATTAAAAAACTATCGCAGCCCATAGGCTATAAAGACAATATTTTATTGATCGGCTCTTGTTTTACGGAGCATATTGGCAATGCATTACAAGAATTAAAGTATCCGGTTCTTCAAAACCCCAATGGTATTTTATTTGGACCGGATAGTGTTTGCAAAAGTCTTCTTTCCTATATCCAAAACAAACAATACACAAAAGCAGATCTATTTCAATTGAATGAGGTGTGGAATAGCTGGCAGCATCATTCCCGATTTTCAAATATTAATGCAGATGTTGCAGTTGCTGTTATCAATCAATCTCAAGAGAAAGCACATAAGTTTTTGAAGGATGCCGATTGGTTAATTATAACCTTAGGTTCTTCGTACACCTACCAACTAACTCCTTTAGCTGATAAGGCAACTGAAACAACGGGAAATACAGTGGCTAACTGTCATAGAGCCCCTGCCAATTGGTTTGCAAAACAAATGCTGGAAACAGAAGATATAAAATCAATGCTGGAAGATTGTTTAAAGCAATTGAAAGCATTTAATCCAAAATTGAAATTCTTGTTTACTATTAGCCCGGTAAGACATATACGGGATGGGGTAGTGGAGAATAACCGGAGCAAAGCAAGATTGATAGAATCGGCTCATTACATTGTCAATAAGTTTGAATCAGCATTTTATTTCCCTGCTTATGAATTGGTAATTGATGTTTTGAGGGACTATCGCTTTTATGATATTGATCTTGTTCATCCCAACTACCCGGCTACAGAATTTGTATTGGGGAAGTTTGCTGAATTTTGTATTGATGATGAATCAAGGCTATTAATGCAGGAAGTAAAGAAAATTGTTATCGCAAGAAAGCATAAAGCCTTTCAGCCACAAACAAAAGCACATCAGCAATTTTTACTTTCTCATTTGGAGAAGACAAAAGAATTGCAACAGAAATATCCTTTTCTTAATTTAAAGGAAGAGTTGGATTATTTTTCTAAAACTTAGTGCATGTGGTTAGTAACTATCATTTATTGGTTGCAAGCTTTCTTATGCCCGTTTGTTATATGCGTAGCAATTGGTTTTGGAATTACTAAGAATATATCTGTTATTTCAATTGTGATAGGAGGAATAGCCGGAATTGTATTCGCCGAATATATTAGACGAAAATTTGGCCTTGATGTATTTTTTGGTAGGCTATATGGTCCAAATGAAATGGATGATAAGCTTAAGAAGAAAGACGAAATATAATTTACATGAATTGAGTGTGAGAGGGTAACTCTTCCTCCAGATGGTGGAGCAGTAGGCTTTTAATGTATCCTGTCACCCCTCAACGTAAGCGTTTGAATTATCTCCGCCTCATACTGTAGCCATTCTTGCCAACGTTTCCGCACCTTTTCCTTATCAACATAGGTTTCAGACAAATCGATAAACAATGTATAATGTCCGGCTTCGCTTTCCATAAAACGGCGATAGAATTTTTGCATATAGGGATCGTTCAATCCTTCACTTAATCGTTTAAAACGTTCGCAGCTGCGGGCTTCAATTAATGCCATGCTTAGCATCTGGTCTAAAAAACGATCATCAATATGCCCGCCTTTTTTTTGAAAGGCGAGTAATGCATTAACATATTCATCTTTTCGTTGCTTGCCCAGTTTCAATCCCCGTTTATGCAATTCAGCCAATACTAATCTGAAGTGGCCCCATTCTTCTGTAACAATGGGGGAGAGTTCAGTGACCATCTTTTCTCTGTCGCTGTATCGTTGAATGAGTGAAATGCAGGTGAGAGCTGCCTTTTGTTCACAATAAGCATGGTCGGTTAAAATATCTTCCAGCGATATTTCTGCAAGACTAACCCAACGGGGATCGGTTGGTAATTTAAGTCCGAGTATGTTTTTAGTGTCTTGTGATAATTCCATTCGATTGCAATATTACTACCAAAATAAAAATCCGTTCCTATTTAAATCGGAACGGATTTTATTATTTCTTCGACTATTTGAATTACTTCTGGCAAATAGTGTAGTAAAAACCAACATTGAATCTGTTTCCAAGTGTACCGGCATCTAATCCGAACGTTGATGTTTTGTGTTTTACATTACTACCTACTTGTTCAGTTGTTAGATGGCTGTAGCCCAAAAAGCCAAAAGACCCTATTGTGGTAAACCTCTTGCTGATGGCATATCCGAATCCGGCGTTGAAGTTAGCACCGAAGGTGAATGTTTTTGATTCGTTTGTTGTTGTGCTAAAAGTATACTCACTTTTACCTGGCGCAGCCGAAACATTGAAACCTACAAATGGTTTGAAAGCTTCTTTTCCAAAAAAGTAACGGCTGTACAACGTAGCGCCATAGCTATTGCTTCTATTAATACCCGGAGTTGGAGTGCTCTGGTCATCAAACTTTGCACCGCTTAAAGTTAGTCCGATACCTAATTGGACATTATTGGTTAGAAAAGTACCTAACTCAGGTGAAAATGACCAGGAAGTACTTTTGCCATTATCTGAACTCGTTCCGCTTACTTCCCTTTTGTTTTGGGAAGAAGATAGCCCCGCATTTCCACCCAAATACCACGAGCCTTTTTGAGCCGTTGCTGAAATAGATACCAAAGCGAATGCGGAGAGTAGGATTGTTTTTGTTTTCATACTGTTTTTTTTGTTTAATCAATTGATTTCGTGCCACAAAGCAAGCAATTAGTGTGGTATATATTTTCGAGAATTTTGTTAAAGTAGACTTGCCTGTTTCTGGGATTTATACCTTACCTTTGCCGCCGCAATAAGTGGATGAATAAAAAAGATGAAATTCTAAAAAATTAAAAGATGCCTTTAACTAAAGAAAAAAAAGCTACAGTTTTAACTGCCTACGCCGGGTCTGCAACTAATACCGGTTCTACTGAGGGTCAAATTGCCCTATTGACTGAAAGAATCAGCCAGATCAGTACACATTTACAACAAAACAAAAAAGATTTCTCTACTCACCGTGGTTTGATGAAATTGGTTGGTGAACGTAAAAGTTTGCTGAACTACTTGCAAAAGAACAACCTGACTGGTTACCGCCAATTGATTGAGAAATTAGGAATTAGAAAATAAGACTCCCAACCCCTAAAGGGGAGTTTTGGGAGAGTCATTATATTCCGAAGTTTAATCAACAATTGAATTTCATTATAAGCTATTCCCAACTTCTTCCTGATGTTGGGAATAACTGTTTTTGGACTACAGACTTTCCGTTGTACAAGTACTCTTCGCAAATGCTCAGTAATGGACAGAACGTACAAGAGTGCGACGCAAGGAATGACCATAGTAGCAATACCGCTTGGTAAATTAAACTCTTCAAAAGTTTGGGCGATCAACTGTCTCAAACACTAAATTAAAACGTATGCTTTCACAACCATTACAATCAAAATTTATAATAAGTGGTGACCGTGAGGTGATCATTGAAACAGGCCGTTTGGCCCGCCAAGCCGATGGTTCAGTAACTGTTCGCCAGGGCAATTGTGTTATTCTTGCAACTGTTGTTGCAAATAAAGAACCGAAAGAAGGACAAAGCTTTTTCCCATTGTCAGTTGACTACCAGGAAAAGTTTGCTTCTGCAGGTCGTATTCCAGGGTCGTTCTTTAAAAGAGAAGCGAGACTGAATGATTATGAAATTTTAACGAGCCGTCTTATAGACAGAGCTCTTCGTCCATTATTTCCGGAAGATTATTTGTGCGAAGTACAAGTGCTGGTTACATTGATCAGCAGCGATCCTGAAGTTATGCCTGATGCACTGGCTTGTTTAGCTGCATCTGCTGCATTAGCTGTTTCGGATATTCCGATCCAGGAAATTATTTCTGAAGTAAGAGTTGCCCGTATCAATGGTGAATATGTGATCAATCCCTTCCGCAGCGAATTAGCGAATGCTGATTTTGAATTTATTATTGCTGCTACCAACAAGAACATTATGATGGTGGAAGGGGAAGGTAAAGAGTGCCAGGAAGAAGATTTGATCAAAGCAATCGAACTTGGCCATGAAGCAATCCGTGTGCAGGTAAAAGCACAGGAAGAATTAAGAGCTTTGAAAGGCATTACAACAAAAAGAGATTACGCAAAGCCTTTACATAACGAAGAGCTGAGAGAGAAAGTAAATGCTTTTGGAAAAGAGAAAGTATATGCTGTAGCAAAAGGTGCTTTGGCAAAACATGACCGTTCAGACAAATTCAAAGAGATCCAGGAAGAATTGATGGAATACCTGCGGAAAGAATACATCAAAGAAGAAGGTGGAAGCTTGCCGGAAGATGTGAAAAAATGGGCTAAGACTTACTATGCCGATCTGCAATATGATGTGGTGAGAGATATGATTTTGAACGATAAGGTTCGCTTGGATGGCCGTAAGCTGGATGAGGTTCGTGGATTGAATATGGAAGTGGATGTATTGCCTTCTCCGCATGGAGCAGCATTATTTACAAGAGGTGAAACACAATCACTTACAACGGTTACTTTAGGAACTCCGTTAGATGCTACTTTATTGGAAAGTGCAGCGGTTTCTGACTATTCTAAATTCTATTTGCACTATAATTTCCCACCATTTTCAACTGGTGAGGTGAAGATGATGAGAGGCGTTGGCCGTCGTGAAGTGGGTCATGGTAACCTGGCAATGCGTTCATTGAAAAAGATGATGCCGGGTGGAGATTTTCCCTACACCGTTCGTGTAGTAAGTGATATCCTTGAATCAAACGGTTCGTCATCTATGGCTACAGTTTGTGCAGGTTCACTTGCTTTAATGGATGCAGGTATTGCAATTCCTAAACATGTATCTGGTGTAGCCATGGGATTGATCAGCAAAGGCGACCAGTTCGCTGTATTGACTGATATCTTAGGTGATGAAGATCATTTGGGAGACATGGACTTTAAAGTAACCGGTACAAGAGATGGTATTTGCGGTGTGCAAATGGATATTAAAGTAGACGGACTTAGCATGGATGTAATGCGCAAAGCATTATCACAAGCTAAAGAAGGCCGCTTGCATATTTTGGATGCGATGTATGAAACTATACCTGCTGCAAGAGAAGATGTGAAACCTCATGCACCTAGAATGGTGAAGTTGTTTATCGATAAAGAATTCATCGGTGCAGTGATCGGACCAGGTGGTAAAGTGATACAGGAAATACAAAGAGAAACTGGTACAACCGTTAACCTGGAAGAGAAAAACAATATGGGTGAGATCAGCATCTTCGGTACGAAGAAAGAAGGTGTTGACAAAGCAGTTTCCTGGATCAAGGGAATTACTGCGGTGCCTTCTGTAGGTGATGTGTATGAAGCGGTAGTAAAATCAATCATGCCGTTCGGTGCATTCGTAGAGTTTATGCCGGGTAAGCAAGGGTTGGTACACATTAGTGAAGTAAGCTGGAAGCGTTTGGAAACTCTGGAAGGATTAGTACATGAAGGTGATGTGATGAAAGTGAAATTGATTGGTACCGATCCTAAATCTGGTAAATTCAAATTGTCAAGAAAGATCTTGATGCCAAAACCGGATGGTCAGCAGCAAGGCCCGCCTCAAGGCAATTAAATAATAAAAATAAAACCCTGAGCAATCAGGGTTTTTTGTTGGTGGTAACACTCCCTTGTAGAAAACCTGGAATAAGTTATTTTTGAGTAGTGGAAGATTTAAAACAATTTAAAAATGAATTACAATATATCATTAACTCAAATGAACAACTTGGGCAAACAAATCTTGTTAAAGCAGCCCAAAATTTCCTTCGAGCAAATCTCCCTTCAGGTTCAGCAACTAAAGATGAAAACAAAGACCGGACAAAAGAAGAAAGGACATTAGCCGACTTTGCCGATTTACACTCTCTTTGGGTTAAAGAAGAATCACTTGGATTATATGTAACCGAAGGTGCCGAACAAAAGTTTTTTTCTGATAAAAGCAAAAAAGTAATAAAGCTTGCAGATGGTATTATTATCATCCTTACCTGGGAATTATTCTTGAAGACCTTCATGATGAAAATGTACTAACGAGTAAGGGAGTTTTGTTTTTTGTTGATACTGTCTTTTATATAACGGATAATTTTTTTGAATGACGAATAACCACATACAAATAGAATTTCAAAATATTCAGTTAGAGCAATCCGATTTATTAATGGCTCAATTAACCATGATTGGCTTTGAAGGGTTTGAAGAGTCGGATAATAACCTGAAAGCATTTATACCTGCCAACGATTTTGATGAAGTTGCGGTGAACGAAATTGCTGATAGCCACAATATTTCTTTCATTCAATCAATTATTGAAGAAACTAACTGGAACGCCGTTTGGGAATCCAACTTTGAACCAGTGTTGGTAGATGATTTTGTTTCTATCCGTGCAGATTTTCATGAAGTGGCAACAGGAGTGGAACATGAAATTGTGATCACCCCCAAAATGAGTTTTGGCACCGGTCATCATGCTACCACATTTATGTTGATCCAGCAAATGAGGGAAATTGATTTCAAGAATAAAACTGTTTTTGATTTTGGTACCGGCACCGGGGTGCTGGCAATATTGGCAGAAAAATTAGGTGCGGCAGCAATTTACGCTGTTGATAACGATGAGTGGAGCATCTTAAATACAAAAGAAAATATTGAAAGAAATAATGCAGTAAAGGTTGTGTTAGAAAAAATAGATGTAGTTAGTGATTCAGGGCAGTTCGATATTATTCTGGCCAACATCAACCGGAATGTAATTCTGGATAATTTTTTAGCATTGAAAAATAGCCTGTCTGTTGGTGGTACTTTATTACTTAGTGGCTTGCTGGAGGAGGATGAAAACGTAATTTCCACGAGGGCAACCGAACTTTCTCTCACATTAAATAAAAAAATACTTCATAACAACTGGATAAGTCTAAGGTTCAGTCATTAAGGCATTGTTATTGGGTTATTAAATTAATGTTACACTTCTCATTTTTGCTTATTTTTGCAATCCGGTTAGCAGCGAACTATGAATGAACTTTTATTAATTCTTTTGGCTTATTTGATTGGCAGCATCCCAACATCTGTTTGGGTTAGCAAACAATTCTTCGACATTGACATCCGTGACTATGGAAGTGGAAATGCCGGAGCTACCAATACCTACCGAGTGCTGGGTCCCAAATGGGGAACATTCGTTATGGTAGTGGACATGGTCAAAGGAATCATTGCCGTAAAACTGGCATTACTTCTTCCTGAATATGCGGATAGTGAAGTCAATCTTCAAAACCTTCAAACAGGTTTAGGATTGGCAGCAGTGGTGGGACACATATTTCCTATTTGGGCTGATTTTAGAGGTGGTAAAGGCATTGCAACCTTGTTTGGATTGGTATTAGGTATCTCTCCCTGGACAGCACTTAGTTGTGTAGCAATTTTCACAGTAGTGTTATATCTTACCCGCTTTGTATCGCTCAGCTCCATATTAGCCAGTATAGCTTTTCCTTTTTTTATACTGGTGATATTTAATGTTGAAAATCCTATCTATCGAACATTTGCTATTGCAGTTGCATTAATGGTATTGCTAACGCATCAAAAGAATATTGGTCGTTTACTCAAAGGAAACGAAAGTAAAGTGCCTATTCTTAAAGGCCGGGACCGACGCAGGCAACGTCGCCGGGAGTCGTCCGGCCGGCAGGATTAACTTACACTAGAAAATTGTACCTTACTGATAGAAAACTATTGGCTTATCCAACTTTGGTACAATGATTGGCATCTACATAAAAAATTACTAAAATGATACAAAAAATCACCTCGGTTTTTATTTTGGCAGCATTCCTCGTAGCCTGTTCAAAAAATGCATTAACGGGTAAAAATCAGCTTACATTATTGCCAGAAGGCGAATTGCAAACAATGGCAACACAAGAATATCAGACATTTCTTTCTACCAATAAAGTAGTAGCCACCAGTGGTAACAGGGATGCAGAGATGGTGAAAAGAGTAGGGCAGCGTATTACCAAAGCAGTTGAAACCTACTATGCAGATAAAGGATTGACAGAAAAATTAAACGGATTTAAATGGGAATATAACCTGGTGAATGATCCAGCCGTTAATGCATGGTGTATGCCAGGTGGAAAAATTGTTGTGTACACAGGTATACTTCCTGTTACACAAAATGAAGCGGCATTAGCAGCAGTAATGGGACATGAAGTATCGCATGCATTATTGCAGCACGGTAATCAACGTATGAGCCAGGGATTGTTGCAACAATTAGGAGGTGTAGCATTGTCTGTTGCGGTAGCAAACAAACCTGCTGAAACACAAAATTTGTTTTTAGGAGCTTATGGTGTTGGTTCCAATGTAGCGGTATTACTTCCTTTTTCCCGCAAGCATGAGTTAGAAGCCGATCGCTATGGATTAATATGGACTGCAATGGCTGGCTATAATCCACAGGAAGCAATTGGTCTTTGGGAAAGAATGGAGAAGCTTAGCAATGGACAAAAACCACCAGAATTTATGAGTACTCACCCTGCAGAAGGCCGCAGAATCGACCAATTAAATAAATATATGCCGGAAGCAATGACCTATTATAAGCCGGTTGGCAAATAATTTCTTGATTCAGATGAAAAAATCCCGTTCAAATAAAAGCTGAACGGGATTTTTGTTCAATAAAGGTTTCAACTCCCCATATTTTGTTTACCTTTGCAGTCCCCGCTTTTGAGAACGTTGTCAGTATATCACGAACCAAAGCTGACAAGAACCTTTTAAATTAGTTTCATAAGTATGTCACAAACTGTTTTTGAAAAGTTAGAACTGGCAGACGAAAAGAATCTCTTAATTCAGGGTTTGCCCTCTTCCATCGAAAAGCAATTCAACAAATTGTCATTTTGTAAAAACATGACGCCGTTATTAAAAACACGGAAGATTGATTTTGCATTGGTATTTGCCGTAAGCGAAAACCAATTGAATGGTATTTTGAAAGATGTTATGCCGTCGTTGAAAGATGGTTCAAAATTCTGGGTAGCTTATCCAAAATCCACCTCCAAAATTGTTACGGATCTGAATCGTGACCGTAGCTGGAACCGCCTTACCGATGAAGGATACGAAAGTATCAACCGGGTAGAACTGGATCATGTGTGGAGTGCCATGCGATTTGAAAAAGGCGAAACAGTCCGGGGCGAAGAAGTTCCGCATACAAGGAAAAGGGAAGCTGCTCCATTAGCTGATTAAGGCCGGTATTACCCCAAAAAGTATTTAGGTTTGTTGCGTTAAGCAACAAACCTTTTTTATTGCATTATTTCAAAAATGCAATACCGAATCAGTGGGGCTATGGGCCTCGAAATAATTTTTAGTCATTTTTTCGGAGCGTTGACTTTTTTTGTTACTTTTTTGTGTTAAGACAAAAAATTAAAAGCTTCATTTTAAGCGTAGTATTTAAATAATGGATATCATATGTCACTCCTCAACGTAGAAATAAAAGCCCGATGCAATAACGCATCTTCTATCCGAAAATATTTACTCGACAACAATGCCAACTTTAAAGGAGTAGATGAACAAACAGATACTTATTTTAATGTGCAACACGGACGTTTAAAACTCCGGGAAGGAAATATAGAAAACAACCTCATCTTCTACGAACGAACAAACCAGGCAGGACCCAAGAACTCACATTTCAATTTAGTAAAAGTAGAAGATGCCAAAGGATTGAAAGAAGCCTTACAAAAATCAATCGGTATAAAAGTGGTTGTACAGAAGCGAAGAGAAATTTATTATATCGCCAATGTAAAATTTCATATTGATGAAGTACCCGGCTTAGGCTCATTTGTAGAAATTGAAGCAGGAAATGTATTGGCTGATTTATCGCAGCAGCAATTAAATGAGCAATGCAATTTTTACCTGCAAGAATTTAGAATCAACGAAGAAGATTTAATGGAAGTGTCGTACAGTGATATGTTGTTGGCAGAAATAAAATAAAGAAGTAAATTTAAGTATGCGAAATGAAGTGAGAGAACCCGCAGTTGCGTATGGCAAAAGCAAATTCACTGAGGAAGAATATCTTCAGATGGAAAGACTTGCTACTGAAAGGCATGAATATTATAAAGGTGAAATATTTGCAATGCATGGTTTCGGTGACTTATTAGCCATGTCTGGTGCTGCAGAAAACCACAATGAAATCTTCTCAAATCTATTCACTTCAATCGGTTCTCAGCTAAAAGGGAAAAAATGCAGGCCGTATGGTCCGGATATGCGATTGTATGTGGCAGAAAATACTTTGTACACTTATCCTGATATTTCTATTTATTGCAAAGACCCGGTAGACAGAGAAAAGAGCGATGACATTGCTGAAAATCCTACTGTAATTATTGAAATACTTTCACCTTCTACCCGCAACTACGACATGGGTGGTAAGTTTGATCTGTACAGAGATATTTCAACATTGAAAGAATATATATTGGTGGATTCAGAAGCAGTAAAAGCATATGCTTTTAGAATAAACGAAACCGGTCACTGGGAGTTAGAAGAATACAAAAGGGCAGAAGATACACTGGAAATAAAAGTTCTTCAACTATCTATCCCACTTACAGAAATTTACGAGGGAACTAAATTGATCACTACCGGATAATCACCGCACCCATCTTCTTCGTCAACTCCATTTCCATTTGCTTTAAATGCTCATGTGTCTGGTGCAGCATATTATATTCATCAGGAGTGTGCTGCTTTTCCATATCTAACTGATTTTCCAGCAGCATCCGTTTTATTTTACGCAGCTTCAAATAATTCACGGCTGATTCAACTTCAATATTGGTTTTATCTTCTCCCATTTTCAGGAAGCTCATTAAATGGTCGTCATTATCCCGGGCCAGTGTTTTAATAAAATCTTCATAGGGCTGCTCAAAAAGTTTTTTCTGGTAGCCGTCGGATTGGCTGTATTCTTTTTTCCAATGATCACTTTCTTCATAGGGAAAGTTGAGCAGCGACACAGCCAAAGCACTCAGCTTGGTATCCGGGTGATGAATAAAATAACTTCTCGTAGCAGTAGCAGGACTATTTTGTAACAACTCTTTAAAAGCAGCGATCAATCGTATCACATCTTTATTATCGATCAAACTTTCATCCACCATTTCTTCTAAAATGTAATTGCCAACCAGTTTGTCATCATCATATTTTTTTATGCCGTACTCCAATAGAATTCTTGCTACTTCCCGTTCCTGCAACTCATCTTTAAATAATAAGTTGAAAGTAGCATCATCATAATTGGTTTCTTCCGCCTGCTTTGCATTCTCTTCTAGTTGCTTTGCATCATTGAAAGAATCTTTCCGTTCCTGTGTAGCAATCCGGTCCCGGATAAATTTATTAACCAATGCATGTAAGCCACCTTCTTCAATCCGCAAAATCTCTGAACATTGCTTGATATAATCCTGCTGCTTGGTAAAATCTTCTACTTTGTTGATCTTGGAAATGGTTTCTGCCATCTTGTTCACCACTTCCGATTTCTTTACGGAATCAGTACCCGCATCTTTCAACGCCACTTCTAACTGAAAAAGAATAAAATCTTTTTTATTCGCCTGCACAAAATCCCGGAAAGCAGATACACCCACTTTGTTTACATAACTATCCGGGTCTTCTTTATCCGGTATCAACACCAGTTTTACATTCAGCCCTTCTTCCAATGCAAGGTCCAATCCCCGCAAGGCGGCTTTTATTCCCGCTGCATCCCCATCATAAATAATCGTAAGATTGTTGGTGTATTTTTTTACCAGTCGTAATTGATCCGGCGTCAATGATGTACCACCACTTGCCACTACATTTTCAATACCCGCCTGGTGTAGGGATACAACATCGGTATAACCTTCAACCAATAAACATTCATCGGCTTTATCAATTGCTTGTCTTGCCTGGTAAGAACCATAGAGAATTTTACTCTTAATGTAAATTTCATTCTCCGGTGTATTGATATACTTGGGTGCTTTATCGTTGCTCTTTAAAATTCTTGCACCAAAGCCCAGCACTTTGCCACTGTGATTGTGTACCGGGAAAATGATCCGGCCCCTGTAATTATCCATCAACTGATCATTACGGTTAGCCACCAAACCAGATTTGATCAATATTTCAGCAGTGTATTGTTTCGCCAACGCTTCTTTGGTAAAGGCGTCTCTTTGTTCCGGCGAATAACCGAGTTGAAATTTCTTAATGATCTCTTCTCTAAAACCTCTTTCCTTTAAATAGCTTAAACCAATATCCTGTCCTTCTTCTGTTTCAAACAATGTTTTAGAAAAAAATTGCTGCGCAAAAGCATTCACGATGTACAGGCTTTCAGCCACCTGCATTTGCTGCCGCTGTTCATCATTCTGAAAAGTTTCTTCGATCTCAATACCATACCGGCCGGCAAGCCATTTCAGCGCATCTACATAACTATACTTTTCATGCTCCATGATGAAGCTGATGGTATTGCCGGCCTTACCGCAACCAAAACACTTGTATAATTCCTTGCTGGGAGAAACGGTAAACGACGGCGTCTTTTCATTATGAAAAGGGCAGAGGCCCAGGTAGTTACTGCCTCTTTTCTTCAGCTTCACAAAACTGCCCACCACATCCAATATATCAAGGCGGCCCAGTATCTGTTGTATCGTATTTTGCGAGATCATTCGGGCGGGCAAGTTATCGAAATAAGTGCAGGGAGCGGAATTCCCGATGCCATTTTGTAAGGAAATCCGTACATTTAGTTACTACCAAAACCTTAACTATGCGACTCTTCCTTCTGCTAGTAGCAATCAGTTGCGCCAGCCTGGTATATGCACAACCCTCCGATGCAAAAGTAAAAAGCGATGCCGTAGGCAATGGCGGCGGTGTCATCAGTTTTAAGTTTACAAAAAGCACCGGCACCCGTCAATGGAACAGCAGTGCAGGTAATTGGGAATATGTAAGAGGGGTAGAAATAAAACGTAAAAGCGATTATCCCGGCATCAACATGATTGTAAATGAAGATGTGGTGTACCAATATGTTGGCAATGGCGGATATAGTTTTTGGAAAGTACGGGTATTGAGTAATCGCTATGAAGGTATTCCCAATCCTACCGCTTCAGAAATAAACAACTTCATCAGTAAAGACTGGGCAAAATTCTATGGGTATTATTATACCACCATCGTTAAACTATGGCACCAACCCATGCTGGCCGATAACCCGCAATGGATATGGCACGACATCAACTCGGTGGAGTTTAGAATGAAAATGAAATTTGATCATATCATACGGGCAACTGGTATTGAAACTCTCGAATGCATCTGGAACGTACGTCTGTATCGTGACGATCCCAAAGCCCCGTGGAAAAATATGCTGGCATTACGAAGTGAAGAAGCGGCCGATTTAAAAGTAGTAGGTATGAAAAACTACACTGTGCAACAAATGGAAGATTTTGAAAAGCAAACGCTGGCTTTTACCATGGCGGAACAAACAGCCAAACAACAGCAGAATGACCTGTCAAAAATTATTACTGTTCCTGCTTTTAATGATGCAGATGAAATGCTTCGATTTGTACATAATATATTGCGCAATGGCAATCCCGAACAATTGCGGGCAGTAATGTTGCAGGTGTTAGCACCCGGCTTTTTTGTAGAAGGTAGCAAAGTACAGTTATCAGGCAACGAAGAACGAAACCTGGCAGATGTAATAACCGCTGCTTACAACAATAAAGTAAAGTACAAACAACTCTATTGCCAGGAGCCGCCCTATACGGTAGAAAAATGGGGCAACAGTAATACAAGAAAAGACATCGTAATTAAAAGTGTGGTAGATAAATGCAATACTCTTTTTACCATTGATCGGGTAAATGTTGGGTATATAGAAGGCAAGCCTGTTACCAAACTTGTTATTATGTCGTATGGCATTTATGTGCGGCAGGATCAGGATGTGATTAATTATATCAATTCATTTTCCGACAGAAAGAAAATGTGCCCCAACGATTAAAAGCCTGAGTTCTCGCAAAGCCACAAACCCGCCACAGCCGTAAAGGAGATTTGTATTCTTTGCACCTTTGCGATTTTGTGAGCATATTTTTTGGCCTCTCCCCGAACTACGTTCCCAACCTTCGTACCTCGGTTGCCTTCTAGGAGGAACCTCCCCAAACCCCTCACAAGGAGGGGCTTCAAGTCGTTTGTATTTTAAAATTCATTAAAGTGTCCAACCTGTGTTCATTCCTTTGCCGCAGGCAAACTAATTTCTATTTTACTCTACTCAAATCCATGCCCTTCAAAAAGCTCCCAGCTATCAACCGCTAACTCCGAACCTGTCTGCCGACAGGCAGGCTCAGAACTCCGAACCTGTCTGCCGACAGGCAGGCTCAGAACTCCGAACCTGTCTGCCGACAGGCAGGCTCTGAACTCCGAACCTGTCTGCCGACAGGCAGGCTCTGAACTTTATTTGTGCATTTCTTTTTTATAAATACCTTCCACAAATGCTTTGATTTTTTAAAATTTGGACTTACTTTACTAACGTTCCTTAACCGAACCTCCTGAGCATAATCCGTCACCTTACCGAAAAATAAAAGCCTCTTTTATTTTTTAACCCTGTTTGCCTGTTGGTAAACACAAAACTTAAACGACATGGTTCAGGTAGACATCTCACAGCTAACTTCAGAGTGCAACACCTGGAGAGAGCAGCTTCGCCTTCATCGGGAAGAATTCACCACCGACGAAACAAAGCTACAGCAGGTAGCCGGTCGTCAACTCTCCAAAGAACAACTGCAAGACGTAGAACATTTACACAACCAGTTTCACATTCAGCTTATCAACATCCATGACCTTAAACAATCTATCAAAGCCCATGAACGCAAAATGGAATTTGAAAGAGTAGCCTTTAATGGTAAAGTGAATGAAGATAGTTTGATACGTCACGAAAGATTGCATGATGAGTACCAGGCCCTTCAACAAACGTTGCAGGATCTGCGTGCCGAATTCAGCAATTTTCTTAGCAGAACGTAAAACTCCGAACTAAGAACTCCGAACTCGGAACTGTTTTCAACCCCATTGAATTCAAAGCATTCTTCATCTCTAAACCAGATTGCCATGCCTGAATTTGATACCTCACACGTCAAAAATATTGTCTTGCTGGGCCATGCCGGCTCCGGTAAGACCACCTTAGCGGAGTGCATGTTGTTCGAAGCCGGACTCATCAACCGCAGAGGTTCCATCGCAGAGCGAAACACCACAGGAGATTACCACGAACTTGAACAAGACCGTGGTAATTCTATTTTTAGCAAGCTCCTGCATACTAAATGGAGAGGCTACAAAATAAATATCATCGATACTCCCGGCTATGATGATTTTACAGGCGAAGTAATATCTGCCCTGCGGGTGGCCGATACCGGCGTTATGCTGCTCAACGCTATGATGGGAGTAGAAGTAGGCACCGATATCATTTGGGAATACACGGACAAGTTTAAAACCCCCATGATATTCGCCGTAAATAAACTCGATGATGATAAAGCCGACTTCGATAAAACCGTACGGGATGCCAAAGCACATTTCGGAAACAATGTAGTAGTGGTGCAATACCCACGACAAACCGGTGCCGGCTTTCATGAGATCATTGATGTGCTGCGCATGACCATGTATAAATTCAACAACACCGGCGGTAAACCGGAGAAGCTGGCGATACCAGATGATGAAAAAGCAAAAGCAGATGAACTGCACAAAGAATTAATAGAAGCCATTGCCAGCAACGATGAGAGCCTCATGGAAAAATATTTCGACCAGGGCGAACTCACCGAAGATGAAATGAAGAACGGGATGAAAAAAGCCATGATCAATCATGATCTGTTTCCGCTTTTCTGTCTCTCTGCCGAACGCAATATGGGCAGTGGCCGCCTCATGGGCTTTATAGATAATGTTTGCCCCAGTGCAAATGAAATGCCGCCGCAAAAAACAAAGAAGGGAGATACACTCACCTGCGATGCCAATGGCCCCGCCTGCATTTTCATTTACAAAACAATTTCGGAGCCGCATGTAGGAGAGTTGTCTTTCTTTAAAGTATATAGCGGCACAGTAAAGAGTGGTATGGAACTGGAGAACGAAACCACCGGCGTCACCGAAAAACTAACGCAGTTATTTTTAGTAGAAGGAAATAAACGAACCGCTATTAATGAACTCGTAGCAGGCGATATTGGTGCAACACTCAAATTAAAGAACACACATGTTAATAACACCCTGCATACAAAGGGAAAAAATTACGAACTGCCACCAATAGAATTTCCATCACCCAACATGACGGTGGCCATTGAAACCATCAAAAAAGGAGAGGAGGAAAAACTATCACAAGCCATGCACCAACTGCGGGAAGAAGATCCCACACTGCTGGTAGAAGTTTCTTCCGAATTAAAACAAACACTCATCCATTGCCAGGGGGATATGCATCTCGCCGTAGCCAAATGGAAAATAGAACACCAGCACAAGCTGGAGGTAAAATTCATTAAACCAAAAATTGCGTACCGGGAAACCATCCGCAAAATGGCCGATGCCAGTTACCGCCACAAAAAACAAAGTGGGGGAGCCGGGCAGTTTGGCGAAGTGTATATGCGTATAGAACCCTGGTATGATGGTATGCCCGAACCCACGGAGTTCAATGTGCGGGGGCGGGATGCACATGATCTTGATTGGGGTGGCAAACTCGTTTTCTACAATTGCATTGTAGGTGGTGCTATTGATGCAAGGTTTCTTCCCTCCATCTTAAAAGGTGTGATGGAAAAAATGCACAACGGCCCACTCACCGGTTCCTATGCAAGGGATATACGGGTATCGGTGTACGATGGTAAAATGCACCCGGTTGATAGTAACGATATATCCTTTAAAATAGCAGGCCTCCAGGCATTCCGCACCGCCTTTCAGCAGGCCGACCCGCAAATACTGGAACCTATCTATCATGTAGAAGTGCTATGTCCCGATGATTTAACCGGTGCTGTCATGGGCGACCTGCAAAGCCGCCGTGCCATAGTAGAAGGTATAGATAGCGAAGGCCATTTTCAAAAAATACTGGCCCGTGTACCATTGGCCGAAATGGATGGTTACTCATCCTCCCTGCGATCCATTACCCAGGGCCGAGCAAGGTTTACTATGAACTTTGTGGCCTACGAAGCAGTGCCTTTTGAGTTGCAACGGAAGTTGATTGATGAGTATAGTAAAACGGCCAAAGAAGAATACGCTTAAATACACATGAGATACAAATTACAAAGCCCCGGCACTTCAATGTCGGGGCTTTTTTCCTTTCAGGTTTGTTATCCCGAATTTCGGAGTCTTGTCATTCCGACGAAGGAGGAATCTTGTATTTGTTGCCCAACTGCATTACTACTATCACCGTCTGTTGCGTCGCACTCTTGTACGTTCGGTAATTCTACTCAGCATTTGCAAAGTCTCCGCATTGTTCGCAATATTCACCAATAGCAGGGTCTTGTCATACCGACGAAGGAGCCATCTCAATCTCTTTGCTTATTTTCGGAGATAAATCAAAACTCTCCCATGTTCGAACAAACCTTCAAGAATATTGATGATATACTCCACAAAGATGCCGGTTGCAGTAGCGAGTTAGATTATGTAGAACAAACCAGTTGGGTATTGTTCTTAAAGTACCTGAGTGATTTAGAAGAAGATCGCCGCACCAAAGCAGAACTCGTTGGTAAAGAGTATGAATACCTCATCGGCAAACAATACCGCTGGGAAGTGCTGGCTCCCAAAACGAAAGACGGAAAGATTGACCACCAAAAAGCATTGACGGGTGATGACCTGAAAGATTTTGTTGATCTCAAACTCTTTCCTTACTTAAAAAAATTCAGAACCGATGCAGTCTCTGCTGATACATTAGAATATAAAATCGGCGAAATATTCAGCGAACTGAAAAACAGGATGCAAAGCGGTTACAACCTGCGGGAAGTAATCAACCGCATTGATGAACTGCGTTTCCGCACCTCGGCAGAAAAACATGAGATGAGCCATCTCTACGAATCCAAGATACAGAACATGGGCAATGCCGGCCGCAATGGTGGTGAATACTATACACCCCGCCCATTGATAAGAACGATTGTAAAAGTAGTAGCACCGGAACTGGGACAAAAAATTTATGATGGGGCTGTTGGTTCTGCCGGTTTCTTATGCGAAGCATTTGAATATTTAAAAGAACAAAACAAAAACCGCAGTACGGCACAGGATAAAATATTACAGACAAAAACATTTTACGGCAAAGAAAAAAAATCATTGGCCTACATTATTGGCACCATGAATATGATTTTGCATGGCGTGGAAGCTCCCAATATTATACATACCAATACACTGGCCGAAAACCTGGCCGATATACAGGAGAAAGACCGCTATGATATTGTATTGGCCAATCCACCATTTGGCGGAAAAGAAAGAGCGGAAGTGCAACAAAACTTTCCAATAAAAACAGGTGAAACCGCTTCTTTATTCTTACAGCATTTTATTAAAATATTAAAAGCAGGTGGCAAAGCCGGTGTGGTAATTAAAAATACTTTCTTAAGTAATACCGATAATGCATCTGTTGCCTTGCGCAAACAACTATTAGAAAACTGTAACCTGCATACGGTATTAGATTTACCCGGCGGCACATTTACAGGTGCCGGTGTAAAAACAGTGGTATTGTTTTTTGATAAAGGAGCACCAACAAAAAAAGTATGGTTTTACCAATTAAACCTTGATAGAAATCTTGGTAAAACAAATGCACTGAGCGAAAAAGATTTGGCAGATTTTGTTGCCTTACAAAAAACAAAAGCCGATAGTGAAAACAGCTGGACCATTAAAATAAAAGACATTGACCCAACTACTTTTGACCTGAGTGCAAAAAACCCCAATAAAAAAGAAGAAGCTGCATTGCGCCAACCGGAAGAAATTCTTGAAGAGATGAAAGCATTAGATGAGGAAAGTGCGGATATTCTAAAATCAATTTTGGATCTGATATGAAACAAGGTTGGAAAATAGTGACTTTAGGTGATGTTTGTAAAACAACTCAGGGTATTCAAATATCAAAAAGTAACCAAGAAAACAAACTGCTTCATAATTATAAGCGGTATCTCTATATATCTGATTTTAAGAATGAAAAGAATCTAAAATATGTTGAAAATATTTATCCTGAGAAAATTGTAACTGAAAAAGATCTAATAGTTGTAAATACTGGTGCATCTGCAGGAGATATATTTAGAGGCATTGATGGAATTTTAAGTAACAACCTTTTTAAAGTTTCTTTTGATGATAAAATAATTGATCCTGATTTTATATTCTATTTTGTAAATTCTGATATTTTCAAGAATCACCAAAGTTTTATTATGCGAGGTACAGCAAATCCTCATATGGGCCATGAAAATTTTAAATCCACTCCTTTTAAATATCCAAATATTAATGAACAAAAAAGCATAGTGGCCATCTTAGATGAAGTCTTTGCCTTCATAGCTAAAGCAAAAGCCAACGCCGAGCAAAACCTAAACAATGCCAAAGAGCTTTTTGAAAGTTATTTGCAATCGGTGTTTGAAAATAAAGGAGAGGATTGGGAAGAGAAGACAATTCAAGAAATTACAAAAGTGGTAAATGGTTATGCTTTTTCCAGTAAAGATTTTAGGTCAACTAATACAATCAAATCAATCAAAATAACAAATGTTGGCGTAAAAGAATTTGTGGAGGAAACAGATAATTTTTTACCAGAAAAATATAAAACAACGCTAAAGGAATATCAGGTTAAAGAAGGAAACATCGTAATTGCGTTAACGAGAACAATAATTGCAGCAGGTTTAAAAGTTGCTGTGGTTCCTAAAAGTTATGATGGAGCATTAATTAATCAACGAGTTGCTGCATTAGTTCCAAATGAAAAGTTAGTAAATCAAAGATATTTATATAATTACCTAACAACTGCTGGTGTAACAAAATATGTATTGTCGAATGTTAATACACTAATGCAGCCTAATCTTTCAATCAATGATTTAAAAAATATGCTTGTTCCTTGCCCGCCACTAGAGGAACAACAAGCCATCGTCCGCAACCTCAATGCCCTATCCGCCGAAACCAATAAATTAGAAACCATCTACCAGCAAAAAATAAATGATTTGGAAGAATTAAAAAAATCGGTATTGCAAAAGGCGTTTAGAGGGGAATTGAAGACTGAAAAATCGGTTTTTGCATCAAATTAATAATCATTTGCCTGAAAATCATTTCATTATCTCACCAACTTGATTTTACCCATGCTCATGAGCCAAATGTATTAGATTTGTAAAAAATAAACCTATAGGTTGATTATTAAATAGAAACACTGTATGTTTGCCTTATCTGAAATCGTCGAAGAAAAACTGTTTGCCCTTAAAGAGGGTGGCCGTTTAGACGCTTTTCATCAGTGTTTTGAAAATTGGCAGGATGTAGAATATGTATACAATTTTTTTAAAAGCCGCCCAGAGGCTTTGCTTTATTATGGAGTGGACCATAGGACAGCCGTGCGGTTAATACTCAGAGAAAGCGAACAGTTTTTTGATGATATTTTAAATATTGCAGAAGAAGAAAATGCTACATCATTAGATAAAATTATTTTTCAACCATTACATAACGGCGATGATTTTGATTTGCCCATTATAGAAACCAAAGCGTATGGTAAAGAGTCTGGCAGAAGTTTTCTCCGTCTATATGCTATACGTCTCAGTGATGGCGCATATATTATTGTCGGCGGCCTTATAAAAACCACAGAAGCATTACAGGATTGTGAAGAAGGGAAAGCAGTGTTAAAAAAATTGAAGGAGATAGCAGATATCCTTAGAAAAAGCGAAATGTTTGACACATTTGATATTGGCATCTTAGTTGTCTAAATGTATACAATAGAACTTGATAATTATGTCTACTAAAAACAAACTGGAAGAAGTATTTGGAAAGATCGAAGCCAGTAAATGGAATGAAGCTGCACACAAGCAGAAAGAGGCTAAGACCTGGCTTCATTATTCACAGGAAGTAGCACTTGCCCTTTTAGAATTGATGGATCAGAGGAAAATCACTCAAAAAGCGTTGGCAGAAAAAATGAATGTGTCTCCGCAACTCATCAATAAATGGGTAAAGGGAAAAGAGAATTTCACTTTTGAAACCGTTGCCAGACTTGAAGAAGTGTTTGGTGTTAAACTTCTTAAAGTTGAATTGAAGTCAAACAAAGTTTCAATACCAGTAGAAATTTTAAAGGTTTACATAGAAGAGTATATACGACCTAGCTTGAATTTGTGGGCAAATAAACCCCTGGCCAGTAAGATTATAAAGATCCCTAAAACGGAATACGCAAAAGCGAATTAACATGCCTGAAAAAAAAGACCTGAATATTAAATTTCGCATTCAGCGAATAGAAACTCTGCAATTCGCCATTTTACAAGAAGAAGTAAGCCGGGAAAAGCTTGCATATTCTACCAATTTTGGTTATGGAATTGATCCTGATTCATTCATTATACGTTCATCTTTCCGATACGAAATGTTATGTGAGGATAAGTCATGCCTCATAATAGAAGTAGCAATAGATTTTGAAATTGAGAAAGATTGTTTCGAGAAACAATTCAAAAAGGATGGCAAGCTTTTAATCGAAAAAAAATTTGCTTCCCATCTTGCCGCAGTGGTTGTAGGGACGTCACGAGGGATTCTTCATGAAAAGACGAACGGGAAATCTATCAATTCGTTTCCTATTCCAACAATTAATGTGTTCAACAAGATAACCGAAGACATTTCATTCGAAGTCAGGTAAGTTTGCATTTTCTCTATTCTATTTTTATCTTTCATCCATACATGAACGAAGCCGAAACAAGAGCCGAACTTATAGACCCCCAACTAAAAGAAAATGGCTGGGATGGTAAAGCTAACTCCGAAGTAAAAGTACACCGGGAGTATATTATATCTGCTGGTAAAATAAAGGCAACTGGGGGCAGACAAAAACCAGTGATTGCGGATTATGTATTAACCTATAAGGGGAAAAAGCTGGCGATAGTAGAAGCAAAAGCTGATGAGTGTGAAGTAGGCGAAGGTGTCGCACAGGCAAAAGATTATGCCACTAAATTACAAATAGAAGATACTTATGCAGCCAATGGCAGGGAGATTTATCATATAGATATGGATTCGGCCAGCGAATGCTTGGTTAATAATTTTCATTCTCCCGAAGAATTATACAACAAGCAATTTCCCTCACCCAACAAATGGAAAGAAGAATTTAGCGAATCGCCTTACGAAACAAAAGGCGGCACCATGGGTGGCCGCTTCTATCAGGAGATAGCAGTAGACAAAACAATGGATGCTATTGCAGAAAAGAAAAATAGAGTATTGCTTACATTGGCAACCGGCACTGGTAAAACATTTATCGCATTTCAAATCGCCTGGAAGTTATTTCAGACACGATGGAATTTACAATACGATGGAAAGAGAAGGCCGAGAATATTATTTCTCGCAGATAGAAATATTTTAGCCGACCAGGCTTTTAATGCATTTTCTGCGTTTCCTGAAGATGCGTTGGTAAGAATTAGCCCGAAGGAAATAAGAAAGAAAGGCAGTGTGCCAACAAATGGCAGTATTTTCTTTACCATCTTTCAAACCTTTATGAGTGGCACAGACAAAGAAGGAAATCCTGTTCCTTACTTTGGCGAATATCCCAAAGACTATTTCGATTTAATATTTATAGATGAGTGTCACCGGGGCGGTGCAAACGATGAAGGTAATTGGCGGGGTATTCTCGAATATTTTTCTCCCGCCGTACAGATAGGCTTAACAGCCACACCCAAAAGAAAGGAGAATGCAGATACCTATAAATATTTTGGTAATCCTGTTTATATCTATTCGCTGAAAGAAGGCATTGATGATGGCTATTTAACTCCGTTCAAAGTAAAAAGAATAACTACTTCGCTGGATGAATATACTTACCAGGCCGACGACAATGTAGTAGAAGGAGAAATAGAAGAAGGCAAAACCTATAAAGAAAGCGACTTCAATAAAATCATCGAGATAAAAGAAAGAGAAGCCAAAAGAGTAAAAATCTTTATGGACCTGATAGACCAGAATGAAAAAACACTGGTCTTTTGTGCCACACAAGAACATGCCGCTGCCATCAGGGATTTGATCAATCAATATAAAAAAAGTAAAGAACCGGATTATTGCGTAAGAGTTACCGCTAATGATGGAGAGTTGGGGGAGCAATACTTGAGAGAGTTTCAGGATAACGAGAAAAGTGTACCTACTATTCTTACCACCTCTCAAAAATTGTCAACCGGCGTAGATGCAAGAAATATCAGGAATATTATTTTGTTGCGTCCGGTAAACAACATCATCGAGTTTAAACAAATTGTGGGAAGAGGTACCAGGTTATTTGACGATAAGAACTTTTTTACCATTTATGATTTTGTAAATGCCAGCGAACGGTTTAAAGACCCGGAGTGGGATGGAGAACCAATTGAACCGGTAGAGATTGACCCAAGACCTAAAAAAGAAACCCCAACAGATACAGAACCTTACGAAGATGACCAACCGCCCTACCAAAAGGAAAGCAAGATTAAAGTAAAGCTGGCCAACGGAAAGGAGCATTTTATAGAACATGTTATCACTACTACGTTCATTGGTCCAGATGGTAAACCTATGACTGTACAAGAGTTTTTAAATAGTTTATATGGGCAACTCCCTGCATTATTTAATAGTGAAGAAGAATTAAGAAGAATATGGAGCAATCCATTAACAAGAAAAGCATTGCTTGATAAGTTATCCGAAGCAGGTTTTGGAAAAGATGAATTAACAACCTTGCAAAAAGTAATTGATGCAGAAAAAAGCGATTTATTTGATGTGCTTGAATTCATTGCCTATTCTATAAAACCCATCACCAGAGAAACAAGAGTAGCAGCTGCCCAAAAGAATATTTTTGCTTTGTTAGAATCCAACCAGAAAGAGTTTCTTGAATTTGTTCTCAGCAAATACATTGAAACTGGTGTGGACGAACTTGACCAGGAAAAATTACCGGGCCTGTTGGAATTAAAATATCATGCAGTAAGCGATGCTGCCGAAAAGTTGGGTGGGGTTCCTAAAATCCGGGAATTGTTTATCGAGTTTCAGAAGCATTTGTATAGTAGCAGGATTGCGTAAGATTTAAGATGATAAATCTCCGCCTTTCATCATTGCAGGTATTCACTAAAAATAACTATATGGCAGAATGTATTATTTGTGGCGCATATACTAAATATCAAAAAGGCAAATGCAGTGATTGTTATAGAAAAAGTGGAAGTGTACCTGAATCAGAACCAGAGTTGGGATTAACTGATAAGGAATGGGAGCGACGTTACAATATGATAAAAGGAAGAATAGCTGAAACTTTAATACAAGAACTATTCTTAAGCCTAAAGTATAATGTTTTCAGATATGGTATGGAACATACAGTTCCGGGAATTACTGAGTTATTAAAGGGTGTGAAAAGTGAAGTAGCATACCAGATCAGGAAAATGCCAGACTTTGTAGTCCAACATGCCAAAACCAAAGAGGTATTTTTTGTTGAAGTAAAATTCAGAGCAAACGGAACGTTTAAATTAAGCGATTTAGATAAAGACTATCCTTATAACAATGCCTTTATTATCGTTGTATCCAAGAAGCATATAAAATGTTTATCGGTAGAAGACATACGTCAAGGAAAGGAGATAACACCTGAAAGCAGAAATTATCTGGGCAATAGAAAGGAGTTTGAATTAGATAAGGAGTTTATAATTGATTTCTGTGATTTCGCTGTTTCTTTTTTTGCAGAGGTGGACTAAATATTAATTACTCTTCGCCTTGGTTTGTGTTCACAAATAAATGCCTCGTTGCATATCCGCCCTGACGGGTGTTGAGTTAAAAGCAACATGCCTCGGTTGGTGCCTGCCTGCCGGTAGGCAAGTTTTCTTCCACCAACCGATTAAAGCTTGATTGTACCATTATCCTATTTATCATTTTTATCGTGTCCTTCCAGTTTTACCAGCTTATTATACAGCCCTAATATCAGAATTGGAGCGGCCCACTGACCTACAAACTGTGCTTTTTTATTGTGTCCAGCTATTTTCAAAGCAAGCGATATTCCCATAGAGCCCAGTGCGGTCCAAAGAAATACATCTGAAGGAATTTTTGAAGTTTGTGTTTCAATAGCCTTTGCAGTTTTACCTTCTTTACGTTCGTTATTTTCCATTTTTTTTTTATAGAACTGCGGCAAAATACCTGCCATTAAAAATAGATCGTTTTGTTTAAGAGATAAACGTTGATATAATAATTATGCAAAACACTTGTGACGGCTTGGGTAATATTCGTCTCATGTTGTTACTGTATTTTATTATGATTTCTTAATTATCCTTCGCCTTGGTTCGTGTCCGTAAAATAAAATGCCCCGTTGTCGCTCCACGCATCGGAATTTCAGTTGGTGAAAATACAAATATCAACCACGGGGTAAATTGTTTATCGCCATATTGAACCTTTATGAATCTAAAAAGCAGTACTTTTATCGCTGACAAAAAATCATTGCCAGAATAAATCAACTTGATAAGCAGGCTTAGTTTTTACCCGCTATACCGTACAAAAAAATGGTAACTTTTTCTAATGACACTTCATACTGCAAATGCTGACGCAGATCTGCAACTGGCTGCTTCCCTCCAACAAGGTAAGCAGGAGTCGCTTGCTGTAGTGTACGATAAATATGCTCCTGCACTTGGAGGTATCATCAACAGAATGGTGAATGAAAAAGCACTTGCAGAAAAGATATTACAAGACAGTTTTATAAATGCATGGAGACAGGTGGCGGCTTTCGATCCTGCTAACAGCTCCTTTTTTACCTGGCTTATCAATATAACACGGCAAACAGCTTTTGCTGCCCTGCAATCGCAACAAAACGCAAACCCAACAGGCAATAATCCCGTATATGATGCGCCATATAATTTAGCAAGTCAGGAAACAGCTTTTGACCTGGTATATTATAAGGGGTTAAGCTATGCTGCAGCGGCAACTGCCCTGCAAACAACAGTGGCCGAAGTAAAAACTGGGATCCATTTAACGTTAAACAAGCTAAAACAGCAGATAGTAGAATAATGACAGTGAAAGAATATATAGAATCGGGTATTTTGGAGCAGTATGTATTAGGTACTGTCAGCCCTGCCGAAATGAAAGAAGTAGAAGAAAGGGCAGCAGCTGATCCTGTTTT
>LNFJ01000040.1 GCA_001464625.1 Bacteroidia bacterium Ga0077558
TAGAAGAAAGGGCAGCAGCTGATCCTGTTTTGCAATCCGAAATAAATGCGATCAGTGAAATGCTGGAAGCTATTGCTATGGAAAATGCTGTTGCACCCGACCCTATTATACGGCCCTTTTTATTGGCTACCATCAATTATGAAGAACGGATAAAAAATGGAGAGCCGGTTACTGCACCACCGTTGCTGCATGAAAAATCGACTGCTACTGAATATGCTGCGTGGTTACAAAGAGAAGATATGGTATCGCCGGGTACTGATGATGTATTTGCAAGGATTATCGGCTATACTGAAAAAGCAATAACAGCTATTGTCTGGTTAAAGGAAATGGCACCACAGGAAGTACACAAGGATGAGCATGAACGATTTTTAATTATAGAAGGCTCTTGCGATATAGTAGTGGATGGCACTGTAAATAAATTAGTTCCCGGCGACTATTTTGCTATCCCTTTGCATAGCGACCATCATATAAAAGTAACTTCCGACATCCCCTGTAAAGTTATTTTACAAAGAGTAGCCGCCTGATCAATTGTTGCTGCTTGTTTCTAAGAAGCGCTTCCGCATTGGCAGGTGTTATGCTTAAAGCAACATGCCTCGGTATGCTGTACTGAGCTTGTCGAAGTATCTCCACCAACAGTTTGGGTATTGCACCAGTGTATATAATAGAAAGCAGTTTAAAGTTCTTGCCAATCGCCGCAGGAGGTATTATTATTACCGGAATCATCACAATCATATACTCTTCCAAACTGTACAGCGCCATATTCAGGAACTATGCGCCACTCTTTTTCATACTACTTTTCAAATTTACAACCGGGAGGTAACGATGAAATGGCTTCTTCTTCCGACAAATTACCTTCGGTAAATTGCTTTACAATTTCTGCTGACTTATTCATGTTGATTTCATTTTAGTATTGAAAGTTAATTAGAATTTTAGAAAATACCTTCACAGCATGCAGGCCCTAACCTTTGGCGCAAAATAAAATACTAACTTCCCTAAGGGATACCCAATCTAAAAATTTAATCTATGCAATGGGAAATTAAAAAAGGAGTGGTTACAGATGAACAAGGTGAAATAGTTTGTTTGTTGGCTGATACGGCCAGTGATTATCATATCGCATTGATCAGAAATGCTGCCCTTATGTTTGATGCTATTACCAGGCACAATAGAAGTATAGAAAATACAAGACTGCCCAGAGATCCTAAAAAACAGTATGAGGAGTTTAAGAGTTTAGAAGATAAGATTAAGGGGGAGATGCGTTAAAAAGTAAAGCACATCTTCTACGTACGGGGAGTTCATTATCTTGTTACCTTCATGTAGCCAGTGATATGTTTCTTTAACAATGATACAAATTATAGTATTGAATAAAGACTGAAATGAAGCAGCCCGATGCCATAAAAATATTTGAAGACAAAAAAGTAAGAACCATTTGGGATGAGGAACAGGAGAAATGGTATTTCTCTATTGTAGATGTAATTGAAATACTTACTGAAAGTCCCAATGCGAGAAAGTACTGGAGTGTTTTAAAAACAAGGCTGAAAGCGGAAGGAAGTCAGTTGGCTACAAATTGTAGTCAACTGAAATTACAAGCTGCGGATGGCAAATTTTATAAAACCGATGTAGGCGACACTGAACAATTGTTCCGCCTTATCCAATCCATTCCATCGCCAAAGGCAGAACCCTTTAAACTATGGCTGGCAAAAGTAGCGTCAGAACGATTAGACGAAATGCAGGACCCGGAACTAAGCATTGACCGTGCCTTAGAACAATACCTGCGATTAGGCTATTCTGAAAACTGGATCAACCAACGGTTGAAAAGTATAGAAATACGAAAAGAGCTAACTGACGAGTGGAAAAGCAGGGGATTAAAAGCAGGGCAGCAATTTGCTACATTGACAGATATCATCACAAAGGCATGGGCCGGCAAAACCACCAAAGAATATAAAATCCTGAAAGGATTGAAGAAAGAAAACCTGCGGGATAATATGACCAACACCGAACTTATTTTAAATATGCTGGCCGAGGCTTCCACCAAAGATATTTCGCAAGCAGTAAATCCTGGAAGCTTTGAAGAAAGCCAACAAGTGGCGCAACAAGGCGGTAATGTAGCCAGGGTAGCCCGGTTAGAGTTAGAAGCAAAGACAGGAAAAAAAGTAGTAACAGCATTAAATGCCAAAACAGCACTAAAGCAACTGCCAACAACACCGGCGAAAATTAAAGCAAAGAAGAAAAAATAAATCATACTGCGAGGATGACAATATTTTTTCCGCCTTGGCAAATGTTACTTAAAAGATACATGCCTCGTTTGCTGTACTAAGCTTGTCGAAGTATCTCCACCAACCGATTTAAGTAAATGAACTAAAATATTTCAACCATTACTCTTCAATAGTGGTTGGTGAAAATACAAACCTGCTTACCGGCAGGCAGGTACCAACCACGGCATAAAAAAATTGAAATAATTTTTATCGCACTACAAAGTTTGCCGCTTTGCCACTTTATTATTTAGCTTTTATCCATTCAGTAATACCCAACAATTCCTATATTAGTAATGTGAAGTTTGGAATAGAAATAATACATGACAGAAGAAAAATTCGCCTGACCGTAGAAAAGCTGGCCCTCAATGGCCTGTTAGAACAATTTGAAGTTACGGCCCGCAACAGATCCTTTCGGGTGCAAACAAACAGGCTGCTGTTACGAAACAAAGGATTAAAATTTAAAAGAGCCGATTGGAAGATCGTAGCAGGGGTAGTAAGTAACAGGACCATCCGGGAAAACATTTTTGCTGCTATAGATGCTAAAATGAACGAAATAGAAAGTTTGTAACGGCTCATTGCATCCATATCTTTTTACATGTAACGGTTACGTATTTCAATATGCCAAAACAGATTTGTTTCAATCCCGCCGATTTTGAACCCATTAAAAAAATTGCATTGGATTTTCCCGGCGCTGAAGAATCTGTATCGCATTACGACACCCCTTCTGTAAAGATCAACGGTAAGTTTATGTGCCGCCTGGTATAAGGTGGCGATTTTATTCCCATTCACCTCGATTTTGATTTGCGGGAACAATACCTTGAACAATATCCCGACATCTTTCATGTTCCCGATCATTACAAAAACTATAAATACATCTGCATGTGGGTGCATCCCTATAGCACTGCCTTGCTTAAAGAGATACTGGAACTAAGCTGGAAAGGCCTCGCCACAAAAAAACAATTACAGGAATGGGAGAAGCGATGATAAATTAATAACTACCTGTAGAAGTGTATTTTCCATCTTCAGCTGGAAAAGATAATGAAGCTGCTGAAGAATTATTGCGGCCAGTTAATTTTTTGATCAATCATGCTCATACCGGCTGAGCCTTGCAGAAAGTTGCCGGATCTGTTGTTGCATATCATTCATCCGTTGTAATAAATGCGTTATTGTTTCAATACCTTCCAGATTTATGTCCATCTCATAATACAAACGTACCAGTCTTTCCAGGTGGCTGAGCTGGCTTACCGGCAAAAACACTTTCTCTTCCACTATTGAGATCTCGATGAGGCCACTATCTTTTAAAGAATTAATAAAGGTTAATTCCACCTGGTGGTACTTACAAAATTCATCGGCTGCTATCATTTCTTCTGTTTGCATACAAAAGGGTTTATTGGAGTTTACTCAATTGGGTGAACAATTCTTTTTGTTCTGCTGTAAGGTTAGTGGGCAATGTTACTTCATACGTAACATAGAGGTCGCCGGCCTCGCTTTCTTTTTTATATACCGGCATCCCTTTTCCCTTCAACCTTATTTTAGCTCCGGTTTGTGTTTCAGGATTCACGGTTAGTTTTACTTTGCCCGTCAGGGTATCAACAATTGTTTCTCCGCCAAGTATAGCCGTGTACAGGTCAATAATAGCAGTAGTATAAAGATCATTTCCCAACCGTTTAAAATGGGGATGTGCTGCAATCGTAAAAGTAATATACAGATCACCGGCCGGGCCACCATTTACACCGGGTGCACCATATTCTTTTAATTTTATCTTTTGCCCGTTCTCCACACCGGCAGGTATTGTAATGCGGATATTCTTTCCATTTACGGTAAGTGTTTGTTGATGTGTTTGCATTACATCCGTCAAACTAAGTTGTAATTCAGCCTGGTAATCCTGTCCCCTGAATTTTGTTTGCCTGCTGCGACCAGACCCTCCAAACATCGATTCAAAAAAATCGGAAAAGTCATGTTCCTCAGCACCTGTAAAATTTCCGCTGCCTTTGAACTGTGACCCAGCCTGGTTGCGGCGTTGCTGCTCAAACTGGTCTGCATGTTGCCAATCTTTTCCATACTGGTCATATTTTTTTCTTTTTTCAGGATCGCTTAATACTTCATTGGCTTCATTGACCTGTTGAAATTTTTGATGTGCATCTTTATCGTTGGGATTAAGATCAGGGTGTAGTTTTCTTGCCAGCTTGCGATACGCTTTTTTTATTTCTTCTTCGGATGCAGTTTTATCAACACCTAAGACTTTGTAATAGTCAATAAATTCCATGTAACCGTTTTTTGCTGAGTAATCTAAAGGTACTCTTTTCACTGCAGCAGTTTTTGGAAATAAATTTCAAGCCGGCCTGTTGAAGTTTGACTTCATTTTTTTCGTGTCCGTAAAAAAAATGCCTGATGTCGCTCCGGGCATCGGAACTAAATAAATGCAGGAATGTGTAGTAAAGACTTCCGATATCCGTGTCATTTTTGCATTAGTATCTTAAGCGTATCTTTCCATCTTTAAAAATTTGATAGTCCTATTATGATAAAATTCACCACCGCTTTCTATCTTTTTTTAATAGGTACATTTTTCCTGGTACTGCAATCCTGCAAGTCCGGAAAATCAAGGACCATTTTAACCGATTTTAAATACGAAGAATTTAAAGATTCAATTATCAACAGCAGTACTGATACTTTATTGGAGGCCAGTAATATTTTTGATGACACTAGTTTTATACCGGCAGAAGACTCTGTAAAAGCGATGCTTACTAAAATGGAATGGGTATGGTTGCAGGAGGCCCACCTGATGCAACATTTAGATACGCTAAAGAAAGGCCTGTCAAAGCAGCCGGGTTTTACGGCAGAAGAAAAAATGATCATTAAAGAAAATATTGCCGTGGTGGATTCTTTTTTGCTGGCAAAAGATACCCTGCCTGTTACTACCTGTAAAGAAAAAGAGTGCCTTGTGTATTTAGAAATTAACAGGGCCACCCAAAAATTATATCTCTATTTAATTGGTGAATTGAAAGATAGTTTCCTGGTATCAACCGGCAAGGGGAGTAAATATGAAACACCGCTGCTAAGTCGCCACCCGGCGGGACCAATCTTAACGAAATATACATCCCGCAAATTTCCGGGTGGTAATTATATGGGATTAGGAAATATGCCTTATGCCATTTTTGTACAGGGCGGCTATGCCATTCACGGAACTACTACGGGCAATTTTTCAAAACTCGGCACCAAAGCTTCGCATGGCTGTGTTCGCCTTCATCCCGACAATGCTAAAATTATTAATGCGATGGTGAATACAGTAGGGCTGGGGCAGACCTGGGTAACCATTAAAGAATAGACGGCCCGCTAATAAGATCCATCTCCGCTATCAAAGCATTGAAACAGCACAGCTTTATTGATGGCTTTACAACAGTATTGACAGCAAACAATACCTAAACAAGTACTGTGAAGGTTGGAATACCCACCCGACACGAAAGAAAAAATAAGCAGCCTGTTCTATACAGGATTTTTTCTATACTTAATATATTAGTGTATTTTGCTATTCAATACATTCTCCACTACCACCACCTCAATTGCGTTGTATGAAGCAGACCAAAACCACTCTTTTATTGTTGTTCGTTCTTATCCTTAGTATAGAACTTTCGGCAAAAGAACCCAATCGTTTATTTAATGACAGCACTGTTACCGCTAAGCGAAAAGCCGGGGAAGACGAAAAGCAGGCCATCGCCGATGCCATTAATAAGTACCTGGATGTAACGGGTATAAAAATTGGCGAACTGAACCTCAGTACAACCAGCGATGGGGGCAAAGAAGCCAGCGGCAATGTTTCTTTCTTTGGCTTTGATAATATTGAACTGAAAGCAGCCATGACAGCTGACCGTAAAGTAAAATCTATCAGCACCACTTTTCCGGCGGCAGCTTCGATCACTCCTCAAAAGTTGGTCAAGTTTTTTTCCGGTAAGTCATTGAATTCTTTTTTACCTAAATCCTTTCCGCTTGATACTGACATTGCCATTAAAGACCTTGCTATAGAGTTTGATGATAAAGGTGATAGCCTGAGTAAAGTAGCACTCAATTTTGGTTTAGGTACTTATGCCATTGATGGGTTTGATGGATTTGCTATTGATGGAATGTCCATCGGATTTACCCTGGATAAACCAACATCGCCGCAGCGAAAAGCAACAGCTACTATTTCCGGTGATGGAAAGATAGGAGTGATCCCTATTAACCTGAGTGCAAACATGTCGTCAGAACCGGATGATTTATTATTTTCTTTTACAGCCAGTAATATCGGTATATCCACTTTGCTCAACAGTTTTATGAGTGAAAGTAAAGCCGACAAATTATTACGTTTTATACCCGCCTCTTTTAAATCGAAAGAAATTACATCTGTCACCGCCAGTATAAATCCGACCAATAAAAATTTTTCGGCCCTGGCGCAAACGAGTTTTGGCGAAGCGGAGATTCAATTCAATGGTGCAACTGCAGAAGATAAATCAACCATGCTGTTTGCGGTGGCACCACCTGCCGGGTTTAAATTTTCCCAGTTAGCCAGTTCCTTATCACCCATGGATGGTATTGATCTTTCCGGCACTGCCCTTATTATTTCTACGCTGGCCGATGAAGATGCAACCTGTAATCTATCGGCATTAAAAGATGAAGGCGAATTAAAAGTGGAGGCAGGGGTGAATATTTTTTCCTCTATTAAAATGAGTGATGACCTGGCAAAGCTGCTTAAAGTAAATGCTATTAAATTAAAAGGAACGGTGAATGAAACCTTCACCAATATGAGTATGCAGGCTGCATTGGACTTAAACATTCCAATGGGAGATAACATAACGATGAAGGAAGTGGTGTTTGGTACGAGGCTCGGTACTATTAATCCTATTGAATTCAGCATCGGCGGAAAAATAGAAGCAAAGATTGGAGAAGACCTTGTTGGATTTAATGCAAGTTTTGCTTTTGCACCCATTGATCAAAAGATAAGTGGTGAATTCTTTATGGCAGCCTTGCAAAAAAAGAATGCTTCCATGGTAGCCGGTAAATTGGGGCCTGATGGTAAATCTGATTTGCCCGAATGGACCAACCCATTTGGTATGCCTGGTGTTGGATTAAGAAAATTGGGAGTTAGTGCAGGGCTTGATTTTAAAAATCCCATTCTCATCAGTTCTTTAGGATTAACCGGTGCTGCAAGATTAGGTACAGTAAATGACAGAAATAAACATATTGAAGGTGATGCCACAATTGTTGTTGATATTACCAAACCAACTAATAGTTTGATTGATATTACCATGAAGAACATGACCATACTGGCCATGATAGAAGCCTTTATGGATAATGCAAATATCCAGGGCCAGTTGAGAACCATGTTAAACACCGGCATTGATAATGGAAGAGTTTTAGTAGTACCGGTTGATGGAGTGGTGGCATTTGGTAAAACGTATAACAAAGGGGTGGCTGTAAGTTGCCAGCTATCATTGGCGGGTATTAAAGGCAATGGTGATTTTAGTTTGAATGAAAGTGGTGTTGCTGGTGGCGGATCATTAGATGCTATCAATTGGGGCAATGGTGCTTTTATTTTATCCGGAAGAACGACCGATAGACCACAGTTTAAATTTGCCTATACGAAAGGCTCTGTTCCTACTTTTTTTATTGATGGAAAAATTAGCCTGCTTGGCATCAGCAGTGAAACGACTGCATCACTCGATGCAAACGGATTGGAGTTTACTACAACAGGTAAGATCGCCGATTTATTTGAAGCTACATTAGAAGGAAAAGCAAACTTTAGCGAATCATCTAAAGGAGTATATGTGCGGGCAGCATTGCGGAATGACCTGATCGCAAAATTGAATCAATTAGTTACCGGCAAACTCGATGAAGCTATTGCCAGTACAAAAAAAACATTGCAGGGCACAAGAGATAAACTGAATAAGGCAAAGGAAGATTTAAAAGAAATAGATACACGGTTAGCAACAAAGAGGGCACAGGTTACCTCCCGCAGAAATGCGGACCTGCAGAAAATGCGGGATGAAGCGCAAAGGGCATTGAATGAGAGCAAAACAGTTATTGATTGGCATAAGGCCAATAATGTTGCCAGCTATAAGCGAATAAACGAATTAGGTAATTGGCCCTGGGAATTAGCGGAGAAAGGAGCTTTGTATACGGCTATTGGATTTAATCTTGGTGCAATTGAAACAGAACAATTGGTCTATGATGGATATTCCAAAACAGTGAATGGTCTTGCAGATATAGGGAAAGAGTTCCCGGTAGAAGTAGAGCTGGTAGATCTGTATGCTGAGAAATATGCTAAAGAAGCAGCTTTCACCCTTGCGTTGGCAGGAGTGGATGTGGCAGAAGGCGTTTCTGTTGCTACTCTGGAAACCACAAAGTTTGTAATGGACCAGGCACTCGGTGGTCTGTTTGATATTAAGTCGGCTGAATTTGCAGGAACATTTGGGTTGAACAACCAGTATAAAATTAATGTCGCCTTTAATATCACCCTGGCGAAAAAGCCTTACAATTTTACTGCAGAAATTGATTTTAATAACCTGGCAAGTAGTGCAGGCAAAATTGCAACGGATGTTTTATCTGGTAACCTGATAAAACCCGGCTTTGCAAAAACATTTGCCACGGAATTGAAACAACCGGTTTCCAGCAATAAACTGGTATCTGCACCGGTGTTGCTGCAGGATGTTACGAATCCAAAACCAAAAGTACTCTATACTTATCTTGTTACGGTTGAAACAGCCACTGATACAGATGCTGGTTCCAATGAAAAGTTTGCCGTGATAATTACCGGGGATAACGGAATGACAGAGAAACTTACATTAACCAAAAGTCTGAATACAATTCCTGCCGGTGAAAAAACAACTTTTAGTGTACAAACGGAAAAAAATGTAGGTAACATCACAAAAATTCAGGTGATCCCTTTGAATGCATCGATGACCGATAACATCAAAATGACATCCATCAATGTAGAAATGCCGGCTGAGAAAAAGAATGTTCATGCGGAATGTGCCGGCTGTGTTATAAGCGGTGGACAAACTACCAAAACCATTGCGTTTGACGGAAAGAAATATGCTGACTATTGGGTAACCATTTCTACGAATTTGGCACAGAACAGCGGAACCAATGGAAGTGTTTCTTTAAACTTCAAGGGTGATGCCGGTGAGTATACGATCAGCGATATGAAAAGATATTTTCCAACTTCCACCTTTAAAACGGGTGCAGTTACGGAAGTTCCGGTATCCATACCAGATATCGGGCAGTTACAGAAGCTTACTATCGGTGGTGGAAACTTTTTTGACAACTGGAACATAGGCGGTGTGATTGTAAGGGATGCAAATGGTATGGTAAAGGCGGGTTATTGTAATTGCTCATTAGATGGCAATAAGCAGATTACATTTAATTTGCTGCCACCAGATTACTTCGCTGATTACAGGATCATCATACAAACTGATAACAGACCAGGGGGGACATTTGACGTTGACAGATCTGGCACTGATTCAAAAGAATATTTGACCATTATCGGCGACAAAGGTCAAACAGAAAGAATTGACCTTGGAAATGTAATGACAGCAAGCCCCGGTGTTTTTGGTTTAGAAAACCTCTTTGAAGCCGGTAGTTCTAACTTTGGATACGTAACAACGAAAAACATTGGTACTATTCAGCGGATCATTATTGACCATGTACCACTTACCGCTTTTGAAGACAAATGGGATATTAAAAACCTGGTAATTGAATCGTACAGCAACGGAAACAAAACTGTTGCCTCTGTCAGGGATCTTGCTATTGATAAACGATCCTCTGGTTTTCAAAGACCTGTTGAGTTACGTACAGAAAAAATAACTACAACAAAACCTGTAGCAAATCCACCAGTAACGACCCCGGTAAAAGAACCCACAAAGCCTGTAACGAATCCGCCAACAGCACCACCAGTAACACCAGCAGCCCTTTCTAATAAAATAGTAAGATTTGAAAACTTCTGGAAAACAACTGACAGGATACATATAGAAACGGGGCCTATTACTGCAGCACCAATACAAGATGGAGCATGGAGTGCACAATGGTTGCTAAAGCCAGTGCCGGGTACCAACTATTTCTGGATAGAAAATAAATGGAAACCTGATCACCGTATTAATGTTGAAAATGGAGCTATAGCTGCGGGGCCAATACAAGATGGTGCCTGGAGTGCACATTGGGAATTGAAAAAATATAGCGAAGGAGTTTACTGGATTGAGAATCGCTGGAAAATAGGAGAGAAGATTCATGTGGAAAATGGAAAATTTGAATGTGGCAAAATTCAAGGTGGAGCAAATAGTGCATTGTGGCGTATTACCCTGGTTCAGTAAGCTATCTATTTCGCCAGATAAAACCTGGGCTGTATGTAGTGCTGAACTATCATTATTAAAACTGTATTTATTAAAAATGAATAACAAAAAGCAAAATTTATGAAAATGTTTAAAACAGTAACGGCAATTTTTTTTTGTATCCTGATGGTGAGTAATAGTAAACTCAATGCTCAACGGAGTTTTATGTCAATTGATTACAGAGATATAATTCCTATCACAGATTTAGTGGTAAATGATATTATCGGTGATGATAATAAAATTACTTACACAGCAAGTTTTAGTATATTGATGAGGCAGGGCGATAATATAAAAAATATACTTTCCGGTTTGCAGTCTTTCGCAGGCAGGCAGTTCTCTTCAATTATTATCAGCAGGGCCAGTATTGAAAATAGGTTAGCAGAGGAAAGAATATATCAGTCCGGTACCATTGAAGTTTTGAATTTAGCTGAATTGGATGCTACCTCAAAGGATATGTTGCGGGTTCAAGTAGAATTAAAAGCTAATCAGATGTCTGTGCAGCAGGGGAGCGGACAGGCTATTGCATTAGCTAATACTAAGGTGAAGCCTGTTTTGGCATCCAATTTTCAATTTGAACTTGGCAAATTACCGGCCAGAAGAGTTTCCAATGTAAGTGGTCTTAATTTCAAGGGCGGCAACCAGCCTGTGGATTTTACAATTGAGCTATCAGGTGCAGATGCGAAGGAATGGCATGCCTGGTTGCAACAAAACGGCAGAGGTCAAACAAGAAAAGAACAAGGCCGCCTTTTATTAATGGCACCCGATTTTAAAGAAGTTCTTTACGATATTAACTTGCAAGATGTAATAATCACATCTTATTCATATCAGATAAATGATAACGATGCTGCCCAGAACCCCGATGCGCAGGCAACAATAAAAAAGGTAACCATCGGGTTAAGAGCAAGTACTGTTTTAATTAATGCAGCAAAATAGCCATTAACATTTTCCGGTGCCAACTGCAATAGTTGGCACCTTCTTTTACATCATTGCTTCGATATTAGCCCATCTAAGGAGCTTTTACTTTATATGCTACTAGTTTATTCTGCCTGCATTTTTTACCATCAATTTCTAACCTCAATCAATAGTAATCACCCTGTAGGGTGGTAGTATATGTAAGCTTGTGAATGTATTTTCCAAACGATCTGCTGTAAATCAGTCATCGGCAGAGCTTTTGATATATTCACAGCCTGACTCATAACTGAAAGCAGAATCATTCCAAAATAAATTTGATTGTTCCCAAATCGCTTTTATATTTGTTTTCTACAATATGTCGGTCTCCGGCATTTATATTTCAGCCTCATAATAATTACTGCCTCAGCCTCGTAAGTTCATTGATTAGCGCAAAGGATGACATAACACAATGTTTCCAGTTGCGGTTTTTTTGTAATTGCCTTTTTTATTTAACTGTAAAATGCAGCATTTATGAAACTATCAGAATTTATCGGTTTACCAGAAGATCATAAACGATCTATTGTTCTAACAGAAGGAGTGGCCATCGGCAAAAGACAGCTTCCTGATCGCCATGTTTTTCTTTTTCAATTGTATGAGTATTATGTAGAAACGTTTTGCTGCAATAAAAGCAAAGAGATCATGGAGTACAGGGTGTTTCAAAATACCACGCAGTTAGCTCCTTACCTTGATGCTATACGGATCGATCACCTGTTGCACTAATTAACTTGTATGAAGTTATTGTAACATTGGAGTGTGGTGGCAGTTGTATACCTGCTACTGCAGATAGAAAGTTATATCCGTATAATTAAACAGACTTCGGTTAAGTAAAATTATTTACCCGCCAATATTTCCTTCCATTGTTTTGTAGTGGCTTTATCCTTTTTCAAGGTGCCAAGGCTGCTCATATCATATGAGAACTGTCCGGCAAAATGTACAGTTGGATAGGGTTTACCGGGAACAATTTCAATATCCGGTGCACTGTGGTTAGGTTTGGAGAAAGAGAATTTATATTTTGTATCATTCACTACCGCATCAAAACCAAAACCCATTCGTAAGAAAGGCCATTTAATATTGGTAACAGCAGACAGGGGTACATTAAATACAATGCCTTCTTCTGTTATGTAAATTACATGTCCTGCATCCCAAACAAGGGCCCCTGCTTCTACTTTGCCTATCAATCCAGCCAACCGCCATACTTTTGAAATAATTTTTTCCGCCATACCCTTTTAATTTTTAATGCTATGAATTTATATTATTCTGGTACTACAGTTTTTTATTTTTTTAAATTGAAGAGAGGTTTTCTGTAATATGAAAAAAAGTACTATCGCTTCTATTATTTATACGATTACTGATCTTATGCTAATCGTATCACCACTTGCTCAGGCAACGTAGTTTATCTTTTTGTTAATATGGCTTTCTCAATAAATATAATGGTAAACCCTAAGTGTCATAAATCTACTACACTACAGGGTTTTTAATTACATTATTTTTCCACTAAATTATTTTGAGCATGTTGGTGACTACCCCTGGAAACTATGAATTTGAAATGTTGGATCTTTTTGAAATGACTCCCGACCTGGTTTGTATTGCCGGTAAGGATGGTTATTTTAAAAAAGTAAACCCCGCTGTATTGCAAAAGCTGGGTTACACGGAGGAAGAACTTTTTTCCCGCCCTATTGCTTTTAATATTCATGAAGAGGACCGGGAGCAAACACTTAGCACCCGTAGCGAAATGCTTGAAGGTAAGGCACTGGTTAATTTTCAAAATCGCTATATCTGCAAAGATGGTTCCATCGTATGGCTGCAATGGACTTCAATTTTTTTGCCAGTAAAGGATATTGTATTTGCCATCGCAAAAGATATAACAGAGAGCAAGCGAAAAGAAAATGAGATCGAAGAAAAATACAATGCCTATAGAGTTATGGCAACGCATTTTAAAAACCGGGCGGAAGAAAATAGAAAATACCTGGCACATGAACTATATGAAGAAATAGCACAGTTATCAGCCGTTGTTAAAATGAATTTGGGATGGTTGAGCCAACATCTCGATAATTTAGGAGAACCAGCCAGAGAAAAAATGCAGGAAGCTTTGCAGGTTTCAGATATGCTGATAAAATCTGTTCGGCGGGTTTCTTTTGCTATGAGCCCCAAAATGCTGGAAGATCTTGGCTTTAATGCAACGCTGGAATGGAAGTGCAATGAGTTTTCGATACTGAATGGAATTCCCTGCACATTTGAAAGCCGTTGTAGTGAAAGCAATATCACGGCTGCTGTTAGGATTGATTTATTTCGCATAACCCAGGAAGCTTTTCATAATATAATGGAACATGCAGAAGCAACAGCAGTTAATTTATTGCTGAAAGATGAAGGCGACTTTATTTCATTATCCATAACAGATAACGGATCAGGCTTTGAGGTGGAAAAGCATATACAATCTGCCGGATTGTAACATATTAAACAGTTAGCAGCGTCCATACATGCTGAGGTTACAATTGCAAGTAAACCTGGTCAGGGAACACTTGTGGTAGTACGGGTGAAAAAATAATGATACTCACAAATACGTTTTACTGCTTTGGAAATAGAGTAAATTTTTCTTTCCTAATTTAGCAGTTCTAATTTTCTGATTACTAAATTCATCCGGATGAAGACTTTATTATTATCGGTATTTATTTTTACCAGTACCATAATTCTTGCACAACAGTCTTATTGGCAACAGGAGTTACGCTATACCATTAGTGCTACATTAAACGATAAGGAAAACAGCATTGCAGGTAATGAAACGATTGTCTACAAAAACAATGCACCTGATGCTCTTTCGTTTATTTGGTTTCATTTGTGGCCGAATGCGTATAAGAATGAATCAACTGCTTTGTTTAAGCAAATATCAAATGACCCATCCCGAAAAAAGAAACTCAAAGATCCGGGTGTGGGCTATATTGATAATATTTCCTTTACAGTAAACGGTGTAGCTGCTAAAACAGAAGCTCATCCTGCTCATATCGATATAATTAAATTGCTATTGGATAAACCATTGGTACCGGGAGATTCGATAACCATTGCTACACCGTTTAAAGTTTTTTTGCCCAACTATTTTTCCCGTTCCGGCTATGCCGATGGAGAATTTATGGCTTGCCAATGGTATCCTAAGCCAGCGGTATATGATAAAAACGGCTGGCATGAAATGCCTTACCTGGATATGGGAGAATTTTACAGTGAGTTTGGCAGCTATAATGTTAGTATCACTGTTCCTTCCAGCTATATAGTAGCTGCAACAGGCAACCTGCTTACGCAAGATGAATTAAATGCCTATAAAAGAACCGGCGCACAGAATACAGCTGACCGCACAGGCAAACCTGTTTTGTATACACCTAGCACAACAACTGCTACTAAAACTTTACAGTATTATGCAGAACAGGTTCCGGACTTTGCCTGGTTTGCTGATAAGGATTTTGTGATACAGTATGATACAGTTCAATTAGTATCCGGTAACGTAGTGGATGCATTTACCTATTATCATAATAAAAAGAAAACATTGTGGGAAAACAGTATTGACTATGTAAAAGATGCTACCCGCAAATACAGCGAATGGGTAGGGGAGTATGGCTATCCTGTAGTACAAGCTGTAGAAGGACCCGCAAATAATTCAAGCGGTGGTATGGAATACCCCATGGTAACGTTAATTACCAGCCCCGATACAAAAGAAGAATCTTTAGATGGAGTTATTGCACATGAAGTGGGGCATAATTGGTTTATGTCGATGCTGGCGAGTAACGAACGAAAACACACCTGGATGGATGAAGGATTGAACACCTATTATCATTTCAGGTACGAAGCAGAAAAGTACCGGTACAACTCGATATTTGGCGATGCCATTCCCAGTGAAATTCGAAAATTGCCGGAGGATAAATTTACAGAGACAATTTACCGGGTTATTAATAAACAGATTCCTATGCAATCGGCAATGGATACTCCGGCTGATAAGTTTCCTAATAGCGATGAATATGGATTAATCTCTTATGTTAAAACAGCGGCCTGGCTTTACATGATGGAATCTTCCATTGGTAGAGAAAAAGTAGATGCAGCAATGAAGAATTATTTTATGAAATGGAAATTCAAGCATCCACAACCATCGGATATGCAAGCCGCTTTTGAAGAAGCGATTGCAAGAAGGCTTGATCAGTATTTTCAATTAACCAAAAAAGAAGGGAAGCTTGAGTAGAGCTATGTCCCTATCATTGTGATGTGCTGCCAGTACCTGCAACTATACATTTTTTTATTTAACAGGTCATTTTCTGGTTCGCTAAAACCTTTCAATTAATTTTACCTCTTTGACCACAAACAAATATTTACACCGTATCTATGTTTCTTAAAATACTTACCGTAGCAGGTCTCGCAACTTTCGAAATCTATGCTGCTATCCCCGCCGGATTTGCTTTTAGTCTTTCACCCTGGACAATTTTTTTTGCCAGTGTTGTGGGTGGTTTAGCAGGAGCAGTTGTTGCTGCTTTTTTTGGCGATAAGATCAGGGCTTTCTTTCATAAAAAGAAAAAAACGCCGGCGGAAGAAACAAAAAAACACCCGGTAATAACAAAGCTCTGGAATAAATATGGTGTAGTGGGACTTGGTATTTTAGGCACTATCACAGTTGGAGCACCTATTAGCATTGCAGTGGGTACAGGATTAAATGTAAATCTTAAGCAACTATTAGTGTGGTGCTGTGCGGGAGTTATAATCCGTTGCAGCGTATTTACAGCTATTGGTTATTATGGTTTGAAGTTGGTGTAGAGATAATGTTTTGAGTTTAAGGTTCAGCGCTTACTATTACAATTGCTTAAAACAAATACTTTTGCACGGTGGAACCTTTACTGCACAATCCTGTTTTCCATGCATTGCTTACCGGCGATAAACATCTTAATTTAGGAAACGAGCAGGTGAAATGCTTCGATGAAGAAGTGTCTCCCTTTGCAGGCTTTGAACATAATTATACTAAAGGATTTGAGGAGTTACACGATTTACTTCCTGCTGGACGAAAAATTCTATATGCGAACCCTTCTTCAATAACAACACCCAAAGGCTGGCAGCTGCAACATGAAATAAAGGGGTTGCAGTTTGTATATGAAGGAGATTATATTAAAGGTGAATTTGCAAACCTGGTGCCGTTATCCGAAACACATGTAGAACAGATGGTGCAGCTTGCTAAGCTTACCAAACCCGGGCCATTTGGAAACAGAACAATAGCATTTGGACATTATCATGGAATTTTTGATACTGATAAATTAGTTGCCATGACAGGGCAGCGGCTGCATGTTGAAAACTATACCGAGATCAGTGCTGTATGTACTCATCCAGATTATTTGGGAAGAGGTTATGCGAATACTTTATTGCAACATCAATTGCAATTAATACAGCATCAGGGTCAGCAACCTTATTTGCATGTGCGGGAAGATAATGAACGGGCTATTGCTATTTACAAACGGCTCGGCTTTATCGTTTCCAGGCCAATGATTTTTTATTTTTTGAAGCGGGAGTGATTCTTAATCACTGGTCAATGTAAAATTAGATCGCTTCACCGTTTTTCGGGGAACACCATTGCTGCCTAATACAGGATTTAGCTTGGGGGTATCGATATTGAATCTTTCTTTCACCTGAGTTTCTAATGTTTTATTTTCTGGCGATACAAACACATTGCCAATGGTTACCAGGCCGTCAACTCCAATAGTGTAATCAACCATCACATAGTAATCGCCTTTTTTTAATTTTTTGGAAGCCATCACTTCAGATTTTAAAGTGCTTATCACCGTGTCCATAAATTCTTTCCAAAGCTTATTGTTATCTTTTTTTACAGCAAGAGCATCTGTTTTATCGATCGGGGTTTTATTAGTAGTGTCTGCTTTGGTTGTCCATTTCTTTATAGAATCCATGGTTATGGCCCCTGCTGGTTTCTTTTCTTCCACCACTGGTTTTTTCCGGTTGCTATCAATTTTTGAACTTAAGTCATCACCTTTACGAAGTACAGAGCCGCTGTCTGTTTTAAGCTTTCCGCCATACAGTGCATCTTTAAGTGATTGTGCGTTGGCCGCAGTAAAAGTGGCGGCAACTAATAATAATAGAATTGCTTTTTTCATATGGAGTCCTTTTAAGCGAGGTTTCATTCAACTAATTCACCCTGCAAGTTAAGGAGCAAAACTGTTAGCATCTTCATAATCTCTTTATTAAAAACTGCCAATATAACTTGCGATAAACATTCGGCAGGCCAATTAAGTTAAGTATCTTTATAACTGTCAAAACATATATCATATTTGTCAGCAATTCAATTTATAAGGGTTAAAAATTAACTAGTATCAGAATAATAAGCATCCCTAAATAATTTAATCTAAAAACATGACTATACAATTAAACGCAGATAAGAACTTAAGCATACACCAGGCATTCGGAACCAAGTTAAAAGATTTATTGACAGACGAGTTAAGCAGGTTTAGTGAGCATATTACAAGAATTGAAGTACATCTCTCGGATGAAAATGGCTCCAAAAAAGGGTTGGATGATAAGC
Source organism: Bacteroidia bacterium Ga0077558 (assembly GCA_001464625.1). Classification (GTDB taxonomy): domain Bacteria; phylum Bacteroidota; class Bacteroidia; order Chitinophagales; family Chitinophagaceae; genus JJ008. Next base: position 18,111 of record LNFJ01000040.1, read on the forward strand.
GATGTTTACTTGAAGCAAGATTGGAAGGCATGCAGCCTATTGCGGTAACTAGTTTTTCCGATACACATGAAAATGCTGTTATTAGTGCTATCGATAAACTAAAATCTTCTCTTACCAAAATACTTGGTCGTTTGCGTAGTCATTAAAGAATTATAGCTTATTGAATATTTATTATAGAATAATTTAATAGTTACAATATGAAAGAGAGCTATGGAACTTTGTCAGAAACTATCAATGGCTTAAAAAAAGAGGGGTATACGCTGGATTTTAATGTCAGTCAAAAATGTCTTGTCTGTAATGAGATCAACGAACAATTATCCCCTGAAGAATTTAAGATTGATAAAGTCTACCGGTTTGAAGGAGCTTCTAACCCGGATGATCAGTCAATCCTGTATGCTATCTCATCGCTAAAGTTTAATGTGAAAGGTGTGCTTGTAAACGGGTATGGTATTTCTGCTGATGTAGAAACAGATGAGCTAATTGAAAAACTGCAAATACATCCAGGTTAATTATTGACGCAGCATTGCCGTCCCACTATTTATCCTGAACGATACAATTTTTCAGCAATTTCTTTCTTGAAACATTTCAGGGATTTAGTTGTTTGCTCTTGCCGTACTTTCATCGGCAATTTTCGCTTGCACCCATATCCAACTTATCTTTGCACCTAAATAATCCGTTATGGAATTAGGAATTGGCATGTTTGGAGATAATCATTACGATAAAGATGGTAAGCCACAAGCTCCCGGCCTGCGTCTACAGGAACTTATTGAAGAAATAAAATTGATGGATGAAGTAGGACTGGATTTTTTTGGTATTGGGGAGCATCATCGTCCTGATTATGCAGTTTCTGCACCTGAAATTATTTTAGCTGCAGCAGCCAACGTTACAAAAAATATCAAACTCGGCAGTGCGGTTTCTGTATTAAGTTCTTCTGATCCGGTTAAGTTGTATCAAAATTTTGCCACAATTGATTTGCTTACGAATGGCAGGGCAGAACTAGTTGCAGGTCGAGGTAGTTTTATTGAATCATTCCCCTTGTTTGGCTACAACCTGCAAGACTATGATGATCTCTTTGAAGAAAAATTAGAATTGTTACTTAAAATAAATAATGAGAATCCCATCAACTGGAAAGGAAAATTCAGGCCTGCATTAAAAGACCAGGAAGTATGGCCCCGTGCAGTAAATGATCATCTCAATATTTGGGTGGCTGTAGGTGGCACACCTGAGTCGGTATTGAGAGCAGGCCGGCATGGACTACCGGTGATCTTTGCGATCATTGGTGGAAACCCGGTGCAGTTTAAGCAGCTATTTGATTATTACAGAAAAGTATATGACCATTATGGTCATGATAAAGAAAAATTGCAGGTGGGAGGGAGTACATATGCATGCATTGTTTGGGGACAACAGTCAGCAAATTGCAGATGAATACTATCCTATCTATTCTTCACAAATGGATAGAGTAGGTGGCAGTCGTGGTTGGCCTCCTTACCAACGACAGCAATACGATGTGGGTAGAAGTGATAAGGGGCATTTATTAATTGGCGATGCCAATGAAGCAATTGATAAAATTTTGCAGCTACAGGAATTATTTGGGCTCACCCGTTTTTCTGCCCATATGGATGTTGGTGGGCCATCGCATAAATCGCTGATGAAATCTATTGAGATTTTCGGAACTAAAATAGCACCCAAAGTAAGAGAAGCATTGAAAAGAGTTTAATTAAAATACCTCCAACCGATATTGTAAAGCATCCCATGGCAAAAAATCAATTAACGCAAGACAGTCAGTTTATAGTAGGTGAGAATAAGGGACTTGATTATGTGCTGGCTTTTTTATGCCTGGCATTATTTAGCTATGGGTTAATAGATGCAATACGACACAATTTTACAAATCTTAGTGCATCAACTTTTGTTTTCCTCATAGCATTGGTTGCTGCTATTTTATTTTTTATAAAAGGTAATAGCAAACGGGTATATATCCGCATTAACAATAAAGGCATTTACCAGGATGAACGATTAGTAACCGGGTGGGATAATTTTCACAATGCTTATATTTCCCAGAAGGAAAAAGTAATAACGATACAGGATAATTTTCAATTGGTAGTCGAGTATCTGAAAGATGGTACGAAGCAAGGTATTCGAAAAAAAATACCGCTTACGAATACCCAAAATAAATCAGAAGAGGAAGTATTGGAGGCAGTAAAGTTTTTTTGGAGCGTATATAAAAAGCAGAGAGGAGTGTAAAGTATTCGATTAAATAAAAAATCCGTAGGATTCAACTACGGATTTTTTATTCATTTTTTTATGGCTGATTTTATTTTTTACTAACCTTATACAAACTTCCGTTATCTGTAACCGCATACAGCATACCATTATAATATGCTACATCACGGAATCGTTCGTTTTTATCCGCTAATATTCTTTCTTCTCCCACCACTTTATTATTTACGATAACCAACCTTGCAATATGCTGGCTGCTTAATCCGCCGATGAATAGATTATTTTTCCACTCAGGAATTGCATTGCCGGTATAGAAAACCATACCACTGGGAGAAAGGACCGGATCCCAATAATATACAGGTTGTTCCATACCTGCCTTTTGCTGAATGGCTTCGCCAATTTCGTTGCCGCCATATTCTATACCATAGGTAATTACTGGCCAGCCGTAATTTTTACCAGGCTTTATGATATTAAGTTCATCGCCACCACGGGGACCAAATTCTGCTTCCCACAATTCACCCGTCACAGGATGTATATCTAAACTTTGTGCATTACGAATGCCATAGGCATATATTTCTGGCATCGCATTCTTATTATTTATGAATGGATTACCGGGAGCAGGTTTTCCTTCTTTCGTTATTTTAAAGATCTTTCCAAGTCCCGAATTAAGTTGTTGCGCCTGCACTCTTCCTTCCATTATTGATCTTTCACCGGTGCTTACAAAAAGATGACCATCTTTATCAAAGCGTAATCTTGAACCAAAATGCAAACCACTTTTCAATGCAGGAGTAGCCCTGAAGATTACGACAAGGCTTTCAACCGTTCCGGCAACTTCATTCAGTTTTCCTTTGGCTACAGCCATTAGATTGCCAACACCATTCTTTTCGGAGAAGGACCAATAAATCATTTTGTTTTGTGCAAATGCAGGATCTAAAGCTACGTCTAGTAATCCACCTTGTCCGCCAGCATCTACCGCAGGCAAACCCGTTATCTTTTTTACCAGGTTTCCATTGGCATCAAAAATTTGCATGAAGCCGGTTTTGTCTGTTACCAATAACCGCCCATCTGCAAATGGAATAACAGCCCAGGGTCTGCCAATCTTATCGGCAATTTTATCTGCTTTATAAGCGGTAATAGTTTTTACACCCGCAATTCTTGTTTGTCCTTTGAAAGCGGATTTATAATTGCTGTTTGGCTTTTTTGTTTCTACCGGTGCAGTCGTATCTGCCCCAGTAGTTTTATCAACCGATGCGTTGCTGTCGTTGCACCTTGTAGAAGAGGCCGCAATTAGTATGGCTGATAAACAGATGAAAGTTCTTACTTGCATGAATTATAATTTTATAGGTGTAAAAATAGCACTTGCATCTCTATATCTGACTATTTATAAAACTACTATATCGTTATTTTCAAGGACTCTTTTTGTGAATATCTGACCACTATAAATAATACTTCCTTCTAATTTGTAGCAAGCTGTAGCTTTATAGTATGAAAATTGCTTTTTTCTCCACGCAACCTTACGACAGAGAGTATTTTGAACGGTACAATGACCAACACGAAATCATCTTTTTTGAAGCCCGGTTAAATGAACAAACCGTAAAATTAGCAACCGGTTGCGAAGCGATCTGTGCATTTGTAAACGACAGGTTGGATGCAGGTATAATTACAGCCCTAAAAGATATAGGAATTAAAATCATTGCACAGCGATGTGCAGGATTTAATAATGTAGATATTGCTGCTGCTCATGAGAATGGTATTACGGTGGTTAGAGTGCCTGCTTATTCACCTCATGCGGTGGCCGAACATGCATTGGCATTGTTAATGACACTCAATCGCAAAACACATAAAGCTTACAACAGAGTACGGGAAGGCAATTTTTCATTGGACCGGTTAACGGGGTTTGATTTATATGGTAAAACTGTAGGGATAGTCGGTACAGGAAAGATAGGACAATGTTTTGCCCGCATCATGCAGGGACTAGGTTGCAACGTATTGGCATTTGATATCATTGCAAATAAAGAAATGGAGAGTTTAGGAGTGCAATATTTACCATTGCTGGAATTATTACAACAAAGTGACATTATATCGCTGCACTGTCCGCTTACCGAACAAACAAAGCATCTTATAAATGAAGATACATTGCGCAGCATGAAAGATGGTGCAATGCTTATCAATACCAGCCGCGGTGCATTGATAGATACAAAAGCGGTTATCAACTCATTGAAAAATGGTAAGCTGGGTTACCTGGGTATTGATGTGTATGAACTAGAGGAAAAATTATTTTTTCATGATTTAAGTGAAAGTGTAATTACAGATGATATGCTGGTAAGATTATTAGGTTTCCCCAATGTACTAATTACTTCTCACCAGGGGTTTTTAACGGAAGAAGCATTGACCCAAATAGCACAGATCACCTTACAGAATATAACAGACTTTGCAGGGCAAAAGCCTTTGACAAATAAGGTATAATTGATATAAGGTAATTTACAATCGCTGCTAATTGCTGAAATCAACGGCAATTATTTCCCCAAGGGAAGTTTATTTGCGCCTATATGGCTTAAAAGGAGCAATTGTCAGGCATTTTACTTTCGGGGTATGGTATTTGACACTTATATATCGCTGTATAGCGCCTTGCGTATGCCATAACAAAATGCAGCATTTCACTTAAATTTTTTTATGAAAAAAATCATTACGTTATCGTTTCTGTCTTTTGCATCGGCTGTAGTAATATCTTCTTGCGGGTCTGGTGAAGATAAAAAAGAGGTTATTATTGTTCCTGCTTCCACACAACGTGTAATAATAGAAGAAAAGGAACCAGCTAAAAAATCTACGACTGTTACATTAGATAAAAATGGAGTAAAGGTTGAAGGAAAGAAAGTGGAAGTGGTGATTAAGAAAAACTAATTCTAAAATTATACTGTGTGGGTGCATCGCCTCGTTTTTATGCGATATCCTGTAATCTTAAGTGCTGTTGCCATCTTATTTAGACAGCAACAGCACTTTTGAATTTATAAATTAGTCATTCTCCTCTTTTGTTTCTGCGGCTTTAAAATCTCTGGTGTTTTTTTGTACCGCAATAGCAGCAAACAAACTGAGGGTAAATGCCATTGCATAAAACCCTTTTTCGCTTTTTAATAAGTCGGCATTCCATAAACCAACTGTCAATAATACAATTGATAAAAGTGTAGTAAACCAGGCAAGGCCATAATAAATATTTGTAACAGGTATGCCTTCCATCTGATCCCGCACAGTTTTTTGTACAGAAATGGCCGAGAACAATCCAAACATTAATACTGTAAAATAATATCCCTTTTCATTGAGTTCCATTTCGGCATTCCATAAGCCAATCAGAAATGCAATTACACCAATAAGTAAAGCTACCCAGGAGGCACCAATAAATGCTGCTGAAGGTTTTTGTGGTCTAGGTTCCATGTTTATATATTTTAAGAACCAAATCTATCTACCATGTGGCAGATCATTTTTGACCTATATCAAAAACGTATAATGCAAATGTTAAAGCTTGCTTCTTATACGGCTTAATGTTTCCTGACTTATGCCAAGGTAGGAGGCAATATGACCAAGCGAAACTCTTTCTATAATATGTGGCGTTTGAATCAATAAACTTTCATATCGTTCTGCAGCTGATTTGAATTGGGCATTCACAAATCGTTCTTCCAACCGGATATAATATTTCTCATAGGCAATTCGTACCAGTCGTTCTATTTCATGATATTGATTATACAAGCCCGTTAAAGTATCCTTCGATATACTCCATAGAATACTTCCTTCCAGCAATTGTATATTTTCTACAGCGGCTTCCTGTGTAATAAAACTATGAAAAGAGGTAACGAAATCATTTTCAAATCCAAACCAATGAGTGATCTCTTTGCCATCTAGATTGTAGAACCCTCTTAATGCTCCTTGTTGCAAAAAATATAAATGCCGGCAGATATTCCCTTCTGTTAGCAGGTATTCGTTTTTAGAAAGAATTACCTTTTCAAAACAATTTTGCAAGGCATCTTGTGCTTCATTGCTTAGGGGTGAATAATTCTTTATGTGATTTAATAATTTCTCCATTGGTAAACACTAAAATAGGAAAGAATAGTTGATGATAGTACTAGCTGCTGTGGATATAGGCTCTTTCACCAGGCAGATTTGAGTATTTTTATTCCCCTTAGCGTAATATTTTTAAGCCATCTATTAATAGTTTTGTTTTCTTTTCATCCTAAACAAGATTATAATGAGTAAAGTATGGTTCATAACAGGTTGTTCAACGGGTTTTGGTCGCAGCCTGGCACAGGAAGTTTTACAAAACGGAGAACGGGTAGCAGTAACGGCTCGCAATACGGATGATATACAAGAGTTGGTAAATCAATTTCCGGAAACAGCCTTTGCTATTCAACTGGATGTTACAAACCCGGAACAAGTTAAAAATGCGGTACAACAAGCATTGGATAAATTTGGTCGAATTAATGTGCTGGTGAATAATGCCGGCATTGGTTATTTCGGTGCATTGGAGGAAAGTGAAGAAGCAGAAGTACGCCGTATGTTTGAAATTAATTTCTTTGGATTAGCCGCTGTTACAAATGCAGTATTACCATCGATGAGGGCACAACGCAGCGGACATATTATCAATATTTCATCTGTTGGTGGAATGGTAGCTTTTCCTGGTATTGGTTTTTATAATGCCAGCAAATTTGCCGTTACCGGTTATTCAGAAGCATTAGCGAAAGAAGTGGGTGCATTGGGTATTAAAGTAACAGTGATTGCACCTAGTGGTTTCCGTACGGATTGGGCTGGACGTTCTGCTAACGATACAAAAGTTGTAATTGCTGATTATGAAGCAACAGCACATGCCAACTTGAATACGATTCGTAAAGCCAGTGGCAATCAACCCGGAGATCCGGTAAGAGCAGCACAAGCAATTATTAAAGTAGTTGAATCTGCTACACCACCATTACGGTTGATGTTGGGTGTTGGGGCTTTAAAAGGTATTCGTAATAAAATTGCCGAACTGCAAAACGATATAGATACGTGGGAAGAAACCACGGTGTGGGCTGATAATCCTAAGGCATAATTAAATACTCATAAGACTTTTATAAGCTATCCTTTAATAGGGATGGCTTTTTTTATTAATATCAAAAACTGATGCTATACAGTTTTCAAAATAAGATTTATCTTCCCCACTAAATATTTCTCCCATGCCAAAACAATTATTGCTCTACTGCTTTCTTATTTCTTTAGTATCTAATTTGAATGCGCAAACAAAACAAGATTCTGAAGTTAATACACAGCTTCATAGTTTTTATAAACCCGTTAAGTGGCGAAGTATTGGGCCCTTTCGTGGCGGACGTTCCAATACCGCAACAGGTGTTGTAGGTGATATAACTACATATTATATGGGCACTACTGGCGGTGGTCTTTGGAAAACAGAAGATATGGGACTTAGCTGGAGAAATATTTCCGATGGATTTTTTAAAACAGGTTCCGTCGGTGCTGTTGCTGTTTCAGAAAGCGACCCTAATGTTGTTTATGTAGGAATGGGTGAACATGCTGTTCGTGGTGTGATGACACATCATGGGGATGGTGTTTATAAATCAACCGATGCTGGGAAAACATGGAAGAAGATCGGGTTGGAATTTACACAGCATATTTCAAGAATAATCATTCATCCCAAAGATCCGAATGTTGTGTATGTAGCAGCGCAGGGTGCATTGTATAGTAAATCAACACAACGGGGTATTTATAAATCAACCAATGGAGGAGAAACATGGAAAAATGTTTTATATGTAGATGATAAAACAGGGTGTGTGGAGTTATCCTTGGATATGAACAATACCCGTATCATGTATGCCGCTATGTGGGAGCATGGCCGCCTGCCATGGAAGGTTATCAGTGGTGGGCCGGGCAGTGGCTTATATAAATCAACTGACTCGGGTGAGAGCTGGAATAAAATACAGGATGGATTGCCCAAAGAGTTGGGTAAAATGTCAATTGCTGTAAGTCGTTCTAATTCAGAAAAAGTATATGCCTTAATTGAAAGCGATTCCGACAAAGAACAAGGTGGTTTATTTGTTTCTAATAACGGAGGTGCTAATTGGTCATTAGTTACCAAAGATCACCGCTTAATACAAAGAGCCTGGTATTATATTGAATTGTTTATTGATCCGCAGAATGAAAATACAATTTATGTATTGAGTGCACCGGCACTTCGTTCTAAAGATGGTGGAAAGACATGGGAAAATTTATACGGTACACATGGCGACTATCATGATTTATGGATCAATCCCAACAATCCCAAAAACATGGTGATTGCTAATGATGGTGGAGCCGCCATATCGGTAAACTTTGGTAAAACATGGAGTACGCAAAGTAATATGCCAACCGCACAGTTTTACAGGATCAATGTAGATAATCAATTTCCGTATCGCATTTATGGCGGACAGCAGGATAATACTTCTGTTTCTATTGCACACCGGGAATTAGGAAGTGGTGGAATATCTCCCTCCAGCTGGACAGCATCTGCCGGAGGCGAAAGTGCATTTCTTGCATTCAATCCTGATGATCCACGGTATGTATTAGGCGGAAGTTATCTTGGAACAATTGAAGTGATCGATACCAAAGCAAAAGCTGGTACTAATATTATGGCAGCGCCGATTCAATATCTGGGTAGGGAAACAAAAGAAATGAAGTATCGCTATAACTGGAATGCACCGATTATCTGGAGCAAGCATGAGCCAAATACTTATTATCATGGTGCCCAATATTTATTGAAAACAACCGACATGGGTAAAACATGGACGGAAGCTTCACCTGATCTTACCCGTAATGAAAAAGATAAACAAGGAAAAGGTGGTGGACCTTATACCAATGAGGCTGTGGGTGCAGAAAATTATGGTACGTTAGCTTATATTATGGAGTCGCCACATGAGAAAGGAGTAATATGGACAGGCAGTGATGATGGGTATGTGTACCTTACAAAAGATGGAGGAGCTAATTGGCAAAATGTAACGCCAAAAGGTTTGCCTGAATGTTTGATCAACGCCATTGAAGTATCGCCGCATGATAAAGCAACTGCTTATATCGCAACTACCCGTTACAAGTTCAACGATCATCAACCTGCTTTATATAAAACGACTGACTACGGTAAAACATGGACGAAGATCGACAATGGAATTCCACATGGTGCATTTACAAGAGTTGTACGAGAAGACCAGGTGCGTAAAGATCTTTTATTTGCAGGTACGGAAACTGGCGTTTACCTGTCGTGGAATGGCGGTAAAGAATGGTTACCGTTTCAATTGAATTTGCCAATAACTCCCATTACTGATCTTCGTGTACATAAAGATGATTTGATTGCGTCAACTTCAGGCCGATCGTTTTGGATATTGGATGATCTGGGTTTGATTCGACAACATAAAGTAGTTAGCGATTCATTTGCAGTATATGAACCAGAAAATACTTATCTCACCAACTCTTACAGCCCTTTGGATGAAACAGATGAAAGCTTTGATGGAAGCGGAGGATCAAGAGGAGTGAACCCTGCATCTGGTGTTGTTATTTATTATCATTTACCATCATTAAAATCAAGTGATGTGTTGACCATGGAAATTAAAGATGCAACGGGTAAACTGGTTCGTACCATTAGTTCAAAACCCGATAGTTTATATAGACGATATGATGGTGGCCCATCTGCAGAGCCATTACTTTCAACTGCAAAAGGATTGAACCGTTTTGTTTGGGATATGCGGCATGCATCTATGCCGGGTGTGCCGGGAGTTTATATTGAAAGCAGCTATAGCGGACATAAATCTATGCCGGGCAGATATTCGATCAGCATAATAAATGGAACGAAGACGATCAGTACAACAGCAGTTATTGTAGCGAACCCTTTATACGATATAGATACAGATAGGTATAAGGAATACGATAAATTAATGGGTAACATGGAAAAAGAATTAACCAGCATGCATCAGCTTGTTAATAGCATTTATTCAAAACAGGGACAATTAGCAGCTTTGTTGGCTAATTTGCCAGCAGGTGATAAATACAATAAGGTAATAATGGAAGGGAAGATTTTATTAGAACGTATGAAAACATGGGATGAAGAAATGGTGCAACGCAAATCAAAAGCTTATGATGATGTTGAGAATTTTCCGAATAAGTTTACAGCTAATTATATGTTTTTGATCAATCAAACAGAAAGTGATTTGCCAAGAGTAAATAAATCTTCGTTAGATCGTTTGCAGGAATTAACAACTGAATGGACCGGATTAAAAACAAGAGCTACAGAAATATTGAATAACAACATTCCGGATTTTAATAAGTTGCTGTGGGAGGCAGGAGTAGGAGCTATTTGGAAAAATTAAACAAAGAAGTATTAATTTTAGATGCCGTGCTGCTTTACCAGCACGGCATCATTTTTTAAATAATTAGTTGACTATGCAATTTCTTTCTCTTCAACCCTTTGTACCATCAGGCAAGAATTTTGAATTGGCCAAAGAGTTTTTTCAAGAATTGGGCTTTACTCTCACATGGAATGCTGCCGGATATGCGGGATTTGAAAATGGGCATTGTCGTTTCATTCTTCAAGAATACGATCAAAAGGAGTTTGCAGAAAACTTTATGCTAACCGTTAATGTGCCTGATATCGCCGCCTTTCGTATGGCACTACTTGAAAAGGATTTTCCACAAAAATTTGGTATTCGGATGAGTGAAGTCATCAACCAGCCTTATGGAAAAGAAGTAAATGTTATTGACCTCGCAGGTGTATGCTGGCATTTTGTAGAATGAGAAGACAAATCTATTAAAACAATAGATTCAATTATACCAACAATCAGCTCCCGGACAAGAATACTTTTCAATAGCTGCACACCTTAACACTTTATTTGCCACAAAAGGAGAAAAATTTCGTTCTTCAATTTCTATAAGTATTGTGTAATGAGAAAATCACCTGCATCCTGCTTTAAACTGCAGGATATGAGAATAACCAACTGTCATACCATCTTTACAACATTATTCATCACACTCAACACGATGTCTTTCGTAACAACGGCGCAGCCGCTTGCGGCAAAAAAGGATTACAAGCCCGGTATTCTATCTATTGCTTATTTTATCGAGAGTGCAAATAATTCAGTGAACTCTCTTACCAGTTTATTGCGAAAAGACAATTACAGAAACAAGATCACTACCTTGAATAACCCGGTAAATAATGAATTGGGCTTTAGTCTGAAAAATGAAATCCTTACAGCTTTAAAACCAATACTTGACAAAGTAAAGAAAACTGATGGTGGAAAATTTAAAGACATTATTGAAAATTTTCTAAGCAAACCAGAAGAGAATGGAATAAAATCTGTCAAAAAATATCTCCCTTCTATTGGCATATTTACCACAGTATTATCTCTGGTGGGCAACCTGGTAATTGTTGAGAAAAGCATTACCAAAGAAGATCTGAATAAGTTCATGGATAAAGTGCAACAGTATTTTTATCAGTACGAAAAACTGAATGCCATTAATGAACAGTTCAGTGAACAGGTTGAAAAATTATTGGAAAAATCGGCTGAGATAAAAGAAGATTTGAAAGATTTCCTGGTTGAAAGTATAACAACTATGAATCCATCGGTATCTAAACAATCCCTGAAAGATACACAGGTGGAAATATTGTTGCAGAAACATTATGACCCGCAGAAGCTGCAGGCATGGCTTGATACGGCCCGAAATCAAAAAGACGGTTCCCTGTATCCACCGGATGCTCCAACATCCGTAAAACTAATTACAGCCGGAATTAAAAGAATTCAAAAAGAATTTGAAACAATTTACAACGAAAACTATCGGGAAATGAAAGAACTGATTGCTTCATTAAAAATCAGTATTCCTAATCTTGATCAAAACCAGTTAAATAAAACCAGTATTGAAATTGATAAATTGTATAATGACAGCCGCCAGGCTGATGTAATTAATTTAAACATCACCCAGGTTAACGAAAGAATGAGTATTGTTTGCAGTATAATTAATACGGGAAAATAAATTTTACTATCTCCATTTAAACGCAAAATAGCTACAGGGTTTATCAGTAGCATTAGCAACTCCATGCAGTTTTCCGCTTTCAATAATATAAAAATCACCTGGCCCTGCCTTATAAGTTTTTCCGTCAATTATCATTTCTGTTTCTCCATCAATCATTAAAATAATTTCTGTATCCACATGTTGGTGCGGTGCATGACTTGCGCCTTTTATTTTTGATAGGTTGTTTGCATTTCATAGTTCTCACACAGGACAGTTGGGCGGTCAAAATATTTTCGGGTGCCCCTGTTGTTTGCTTCGTTCCATATTCATGGGTTTTTTAGACCGGAGCATTAATACATAGTAAGTAACCGGGCCATCGCCGGTGTTTTCAAAAGTCTGCATTTCATGTGGAAGAATAAGAAGCACACTGCCTGCGCCCAATGTTGCAATTTTATCGCCAATGGTACAGTTAAGTGTTCCTTCTTTAATAATAATAGGTTCTTCTAAGCTATCCTGTGCATGTGGCGGACGGGGTATAGCTCCTTTAATAGCAGTAAGAAGAAAAATGTAACTCGCATGCCGGAAGGCATTGATTTTTAAAGTTAAGTTTTTCCTTCCTAAAAGGGATATAACCCTGTTCATTCGCCGTTATGCTCAATTTATACAGTTTAAACATAATTACCTAGCTAAAAGGTAATAGCTTTGCATTATAAACCTCTAATATGAAACCAACATCAACCTTATTGCTACTCACAGTAACTGTGATGCTTGCAGTAACAAGTAATTTTTCCGCTTCGGCCCAACAGCAATACAAACTCCGGCAGGTAACCAATATGATGGGAATGAAATCGGAAACAACCATCTATGTAAAAGGGATGCGCAAAAGAACTGAAGGTGGCGGTTTAACAGGAATGGGAGCTAATCTTACAACTATAGAGCAATGCGATAAGCAACGTACTGTTACTTTGAATGATAAAAAGAAACTCTATTTTATTGAGCCGTTCTCAAAAAATTCAGAAGAGGTAATTGACGATGACGTTAAACCTGCGGCAAAAACTAAACCTGTTGCTGCAACAACAACAAAGAAAGGTGGTATAATAAATATGTATTATAATATCACCGATACAGGTGAACGTAAGAAAATGTATGGCTTTACTGCCCGCCACGTATGGACTACTCAAAAAATAAAACCTTCTCCCGATGCCTGTATGATGAAAGACAGCATGATCATTAAAACAGATGGATGGTATATTGATTTGCCTGAATTTAATTGCCCGATACGTTATGCACCTTCCAGCACTAATAATGGAGGATATCAACAACCTGACTGTCAGGATAAATATGTTACACGCCGTAGTGGAAAAGGGAAATTGGGATTCCCGTTGATTGAAAAAAGAACGATGATAATGGGGAATGGTACTGCACAAACCAGTGAGTTTGTTACGGATCTTGAAACACTTGAACTTATTACTGGTAAATTGGATTCAATGTTGTTTGAAATTCCTACGGGTTATACTTTAGCAAAAAGTGCGGAAGAGTTACAGGAAAAATTTGATGTGGCGGAAATCATGAAGCAGGCAGGTAACTCAAACTATGCTAACAATAATAAAACTTCAGCCGTTAACGAAGAAAAAAAGTCAGGTGTGCTTCGTATAGGAGTATATGAGCCAAAAGGGGACGGACAATTACAGTATGCAACACTGCAGCAACATATTGTAGGTAATCTTACAAGCGGCACTATTGAAGCTGTCGCCATTACATCTGAAGAGGATGCAAAAAAATATCATTGCGATTTTGTACTTAATACGGACTTTGTAAAAGTGAAATCAGGCAGTAAAGTAGGGGGCTTGTTAAAAGCAATAAAAAACACAGACCCTAACGCTGCGACATCTTTTGCTATTGAAGCAAATCTTGTTCTTACCAATCTATCAGACGGTTCTAGCAGGTTGCAACAAAATGTAAATGGCAAATATGATGGTAACCCGGATGCAGCTGCTAAAAAAGCATTGGATGATGGATGCCGGCTTGTATTGAAAGGATTGAAATAAGCTGTACAAAATATTATTTGCCCGTTGTATAGTTTATACAACGGGTTTTTATATTAAAAGAGGTTGAAAATACCGTCCTCACGGTAGTTCAGAAAAGCACTGATCGGTTAAGTTTACGCTTTCAATTTTACTATTATTAATGTTACTTCTATGCGACAGATAATTAAAAACACCATACTTATTTTTTTAATCAGTATTCCATTATTGGGCCAATCACAAACCTGCGAAGTACTTGATAGGGTACAATTAAAACAAATGCTTAATGAGTTGGGATATACTGTAAAAGATGTAGTCATAACTCCCGGCAAAGAAAAATACCAGGTCGACTTTAATAAGGATGGCTTGAATATTCCGGTTGGTTATGAAATCAGCCCGAGCACCAATTATATCTGGTTGACTGTTAATCTTGGAAAGGCTTTAAGTGATACATCCCGCAATCATTTTAACTTGCTAATGCAAAATGGTAAAATACAACCCTGCCAGTTTTATATTACAGAAAGCGGTACGTTAATGCTGGGGCTTGCAATTGAAAACCGGGGTGTTACAAATGCAATATTGCGTCGTCTCTCTGAAAATGTATCCAGCAGGGTATCGGAAACAAAGCTCTACTGGGAATTAAAGTAATAATACTACTTAAATAATTTCAAACTCCCATACGGTACGATAAGTGCCATGTTTTTCTACATACGAAAGAAATTCATTGTAAAATTTATCTGCACCAATTGTGGCACAATCGCCAATAACTATCAATTGTTCTTTAGCCCTGGTGATGGCAACATTCATTCGGCGGTAGTCTTTTAAAAAACCAATATCTCCATCATCATTACTTCGAACAAGCGAAACAATAATATTTTCTTTTTCCTGTCCTTGGAAACTATCAATGGTACTGATCCGCATTTGCACAGGTAATACTTCTTTTGCCGCAGTCACCTGCCCGGAATAAGGGGAGATAAAAGCTGTAACAGCAGGAGACAGGTTTTCTTTTTCTACTAATTGCTGCACAATATTCAATTCACCTTCATTTTGTAAACTCATTCCGTCTGGCCCACGTTTTTCATTGTAGCCGGAACCTGCCGTGTCAATAAAAGTAAGATGTATCCCATCATCAATAAGATGTGCCGCTGTTTGCAATAATCCATTATAAAAATACTGGCTGCTAAAGCCAGCAATGGCAGGCCTCATTCGGTATTGGGTGTTCAATAAATATACAGCAGGATTGTGGTCAATGGCTACTTCAAGAACAGAACGGTTGAAACCTAATTGTGCTGCTTCATTACTTAACACAGTAGGGGGTAATTGCCAGTGATCACCAGCCAGCACTATTTTATCGGCTAATGGAAAAATTGTCCATGCCAATGGTTCGATACATTGTCCCGCTTCATCAATTACCAAACTATCAAATTTCAGGTGATGAATCTTTGCATCATACAACCCAATAGGAGTGCCGGCAATTACTTCGGCTTCGGCAAATAATTTTTCTTCGTTGTAAGCCTGTAGCTTTTTTATTTCGGTACGAATATTTTTTACTTCCTTAAAAAGCAGGTTTCGTTGTTCCCGTTCTGCTTTGCCAAAACTGCGTTTGTATTTTAGGGCCATTCGTCTAAACTCTTCGGCCCGCATTTTTAATTGCTTTATCTCTTTCAGCGACTTGCTGTTGTTTAATTTTCCTTCGGGTGTGTGAGCAAAAATTGTTTCATCTACTTTAGTGATGTTGCCAACTCTCAACAATTTTACTCCATGCTTTATCAATCCTTTGGCAATATTGTCAACTGCCGTATTGCTTGGTGCTGATACCAATACTTTTTCTCCGGCTTTTATTAGTTGAACAATGGCTTCAATCAATGTGGTTGTTTTTCCAGTTCCCGGCGGGCCATGTACGATGGTGAGCTGCTCATTTGCTGCAATAGCTGCTACAGCCTGTTGCTGACTTTCATTTAATTTTTGATTGCGAAAATTGATTGTAGCATTCTTTACTGCTGGAGCAGTTGCGATTGTAGCACTATCGTGTAATTGTTCAAAAAGTTTAAACAATGGTTTGTTATTCTCCAATTCGTTCAGCACTTTTTTCATAATGCTGGTGGTACGGGTATCGGGAGCCAGTTTAATACCTACACCATCATCTTCTATCCAATCTGGAAAGTCGGGAGCAAACAAACGGAACTCTCCATTCTTTCCATCAAGACTAATCAATATTCCTTTGATCGGTTCTTCACCACTAATAAAACATTCAATGGCGGCACCATCCTTGAACATATTTGCTTCTGGTGGAAAATAAAGTTTGAATGTTATTTCCGGGTAATCGGCGTAGCCGAAATTCTTTTTGGTAACAATAACTGGATGCAATGCAAGACCTTCTGCTTTTAATTGTTTGAGGGTATGCGATTGGTCGAGTTTATAACGATTGGCCTGCTCCTTTTCTTCCAGGTCAATGCATTTCAATAAAGTCTGTAGTTGCGGGTGCATATTTGTGGCGCAAAAATATTGGAAAAGGTGTTGTGTTAACAGATTAACTTTGAATCTTCAACTAATAATAAATGAAATCACTACTCGTTACTACTGCGTTCATACTTTTTTCTTCTGCTGCATTTGCGCAATTAAGAGCAACTCCTGACAGCACTAAAAAAGTGCAGATCGTTGAAACATCTTGTGGTCAATGTCAGTTTGGATTAAAAACTAAAAAGGGTTGTGATCTTGCGGTTCGTATTGATGGCAAAGCTTATTTCGTAGAAGGAACCACCATTGATGAACATGGTGATGCACATGCAAGTGATGGTTTTTGCGAAGCTATCCGCAAAGCAAAAGTGCAGGGTAAAGTAAAAGATGATAAGTTTAAAGTGACTTACTTTAAATTATTAACGCCGGAAGAAGCTGCGGCGGAGAAAAAGAATTAATTTCTTTTACCAACCAATTCCATAGTCTTCTCCATGATTTGATGAGCCGCCCCACAAGCTGCCATGTTTCCAATCAAACCAGATCGCATTGATAGGGCCGCTGGTGCGGTCGTCGAAAGTTAAAGTATAGCCCATCTTTTTTAACTCAGCCCGTACTGCTTCGGTTGTTTTATCATGTAATAGAATACTTCCAGGTTTTGGTTTTCGGTCGTCTGTTTTGGTACCACCGAGTGATAACCAAAGCTGGTTGGTATTAATATTTGCTGCTTCGCTGGCTTGTTGCACCGTCATTCCAAACTCTACCATATTCAAAAAGAATTGCAAGAGGTTTTGTTCTTGTGTATCGCCACCCTGCACAGCAAAACTTAAAAATGGTTTACCGTCTTTCATGGCCAATGTTGGTGTGAGTGTAACTCTTGGTCTTTTGCCCGGAGCTACAACATTGAATGGATTAATTGTTTCATCCAATACAAAGCTTTGCATACGCTGACTCATTCCCACACCTGTATTTCCAGCAATACAAGCAGGCAACCATCCGCCACTCGGCGTAATTGAAACAACCCAACCTTCTTTATCAGCCGCTTCCACAGAAGTGGTACCTCTCCATAATCTGTCCATGTATTCTTGCTCTTCTGTTTTGTTATAGGCAACCTGGTTTCTTATATCATGTGTTGGTGCAAAATTTCTTTTTGTAGTATCTGTTGAAAAGCCTCTTTTTTTCATTAGATCAAGGTAAGGATTTGTCTTTCCTTCAAATGCATAAGGATCACCCGGGCCGATTGCAGGATCATTTTTTTCAAAGCCAATTAATGTAGCCCGTTGTTTTGCATATTCTTTACTCAATAATCCTTTCATGGGTTCAGCCGGAGGGAAGTAAGGATCACCATAATAAAAATCCCTGTCAGCGAATGTGAGGTTCATGGTTTGATACAGCGTATGAATATATTTTGCACTGTTGTATCCCATTGCTTTTACATCAAAATTTTCTAATATGTTCAATGATTGTAACAACATCGGCCCTTGAGTCCATGCCTGTAATTTATAGACATCAATTCCTTTGTAGTTAACCGATAAAGGCTCTTCTTCAATCGGTTTCCAGTTAGCAAGATCCTGTTCGGTAATTAACCCACCTTGTTCTTTACAACCTCTTACAAATTCTTTGGCAATATCACCTTTGTAAAAACGATCGAAGGCAGCCATGATAGCGTCTTTTCTATTCTTACCTTTCTTTAAAGCAGCTTGCTCCGCATCTACCATTTTAGTCAATGTGGCTAACAAATCTTTTTGTACAAAAATTTCACCGGCTGAAGGTGCTTCTCTCTTTTCGCCCAAATGCGGTAGAAAAACTGCTTTGCTATACGGCCATTCTTTTATTCTTGCTTTTCCTCTTTCCATGCTATTGGCAGTTTGCGCATCAATCGCATAACCTGCTGCTAATTCCATCGCTGGTGCTAAAACTTCTTTCAAGCTCATGGTTCCAAATTCGGAAAGCATATAACAAATACCGCCCGGTGTGCCAGGAGTAGTTGCCGCCAGCGGGCCATATTCAGGAGGGAAATTGTAACCTTTGCTTTTAAAAAACTCTACCGTTGCGCCGGTTGGTGCCACACCCATTGCATTGATTGCAATTACTTTTTTTGTTTTAGGATTATAGATAAGTGCTTGTGTTTCGCCACCCCAGCTAAGCACATCCCACATGGTGCAGGTTGCAGCCAGCATTGCACATGCTGCATCCACTGCATTGCCACCTTTTTGAAATATAATAGAACCAGCTGTTGCAGCTAAAGGCTTACCGGTAATAGCCATCCAGTTTTTTCCATGCAGTGGTGGCTTTTGTGTTTGCTGTGCTATTACTAAAACTGAACAACAGCAAGTAAAAGTTATGAGAAATAAGCGGCGTTTCATATGTAGTGCTTTATTGGTTAAAGATAAAGATTCCGAAATGAGAAAGCACAGACTGTTTATTAGCTTATAATAGATAGTTTTGCAGCTAAACTTTTCCGGTTGAGCACTTCTGTTTTTTTAATTACACCTCCGTTCACACAACTAAATACTCCGTATCCGGCAACGGCATACTTGAAGGGTTTTTTGAATACAAAAAATATTTCATGCTTCCAGGCTGACCTGGGAATAGAAGTTACAGTGGCTTTATTTAGTAAAGATGGCTTGCAAAAATTATTTGCTCAACTTAATAGCACCGAAATTGAATTATCGCCCAACGCTGCAAGAATTCTTGCATTAAAAGATGATTACATTCAGAAAATAGACCAGGTTATTCTTTTTCTGCAAGGAAAAAATCCAACACTGGCGCATCTCATTTGCAAAAGAGATTTTTTACCCGAAGCATCCCGGTTTGCACAAACCAACGATCTGAATTGGGCTTTCGGCAATATGGGTACACAGGACATGGCCAAATACATTGCTACCATGTTCCTTGAAGACCTTTCTGATTTTATAAAAGAATGTATCGATCCGCATTTCGGTTTCAGCCGCTATGCAGAAAAATTAGGCCGCTCTGCCAATAGTTTTGATGAATTGTATAAAGCATTGCATCAGCCATACACTTATCTCGATACTATTCTAATTGATATCTTAAAAGCAAGAATGGAAATGGTGCAGCCGAAATTACTGGCTGTCTCTGTTCCATTTCCCGGTAATTTATATACAGCTTTTCGTTGTGCGCAGTGGGTTAAGCAAAACTATCCCAATGTTAAAACGATAATGGGTGGAGGGTTTGCCAATACAGAATTACGTTCCTTATCGGATAAACGGGTATTTGAGTTCTTTGATTTTATAACATTGGATGATGGCGAAGCTCCAATAGAAAATTTAATTGCTCATATTGAAGGAACAAAAACTGTAAATGAATTAAAACGAACTTTTACAATTGTAGATGATGAACTTGTTTATATCAATAATAAAGCTTGTACAGATTATAAACAAGGCGAAGTAGGTACACCGGATTATAGTGATTTCTATCTCGATAAATATATTTCCGCCATTGAAGTAATAAATCCAATGCACCGCTTATGGAGTGATGGTCGTTGGAATAAATTAACCATGGCACATGGTTGCTACTGGGGCAAATGTACTTTTTGTGATATTTCACTGGATTATATAAAGCTGTACGAACCCGTTGCTGCATCACTGCTATGCGATAGAATGGAACAAATGATTGCACAAACAGGGGAGAGTGGTTTTCATTTCGTAGACGAAGCAGCTCCACCTGCATTGATGCGGGCATTGGCTATTGAAATTATCAGGAGAAAATTAACCGTAAGCTGGTGGACGAATGTGCGGTTTGAAAAAAGTTTTACCCGTGACCTATGTTTATTACTTAAAGCATCTGGTTGTATTGCAGTCTCCGGTGGATTAGAAGTTGCATCAGATAGATTATTGCAGTTAATTGATAAAGGAATTACTGTATCGCAAGTTGCAAAAGTGAATAAGCATTTTACCGATGCTGGTATTATGGTACATGCTTACCTGATGTATGGTTTTCCTACCCAAACAGCACAGGAAACAATTGACTCATTAGAAATGGTGCGCCAGTTGTTTAAATCAGGGGTGTTGCAATCTGCCTTCTGGCATTTGTTCACGATGACGGCACACAGCCCCGTTGGATTAAATCCTGAAAAATATAAAGTAAAGAAGAAAACAGTACTCGTTGGAACATTTGCCAATAATGATATTGATCATATTGATCTGACAGGAACCGATCATGAACTATTTAGTTTTGGATTGAAAAAATCATTGTTTAACTACATGCATGGGCTTTGTCTTGATGATGCCTTACAAAAATGGTTCGACTTTAGTGTGCCCCGAACAACCGTAGCACCCGACTATATTTCGAATGCCTTAAAAGATGAAGAGTATTTACAATTTAAACCATCGGCTAAAATAATTTGGCTCGGTTGCCAAACCACTACAGAATATTTTACCCAATCAAAAAAAGGCAACTCCAGAGAAATGATGAATATTGGTTTTGTTACCAATAAACTAACTCAACAAGTGCAGGTTCCAAAAATGCAAGGGGAGTGGTTAATAAATACACTTCAAAAATTAGCCATTATCAACCTAAAGACTTATACCCTGCAAGAAATAAAAGATGATTATGAAGCTGCGGGGCTTGAAGACTTTGAATTGTTTTGGGATAATAAACCGGTCAGCACCATGTATAAATTGGGATTGCTGAAGCTTTAAATTCATAATAATATCTTCTATTATGCTGCGCCCAATTGATAACTGGTATCTGGAAAAAGAAGAACCTCTTAAAAGTTGCTTGCAATCGTTGCGTACAATTATTCTGCGCCAGGATGCACCGTTTACAGAAGTCTGGAAATACAGTATGCCTTTCTTTTGTATTGGCGGAAAAATGGTTTGCTATGTTTGGGTACATAAAAAATTGGGTCAACCTTATCTTGGAATTGTAGAAGGAAAGGCGATTAACCACCCGGATCTAATACAGGAGAAAAGGTCAAGAATGAAAATATTACTAATAGACCCGGCTAAAAATTTGCCACTACGAAAAATTGAAACTATTTTGAAGGAAACAATTGCATTTTATACAAAATGATAATTCGGGAAGCACAAGTGGCCGATATACAACAAATACAAATAGTAAGAAATGCAGTAAAAGAAAATATGCTTTCCGATCCTGCTTTGGTTCCTGATAAAGATGTGGAAGATTATATAATCCGTCGTGGAAAAGGGTGGGTAAGCGAAATGGACGGAGTAATAACAGGATTTTCTATTGTTAGTGTAATGGATAACAATGTATGGGCTTTGTTTATGGATCCAAACTACGAAGCGAAAGGAGTGGGCAAAAAGCTCCATGATGTAATGATAGATTGGTACTTTACACAAACCGACAAAACGATTTGGTTAAGTACTGGTCCGGGTACCCGGGCAGAAGCATTTTATCGCAAAGCAGGCTGGAAAGAAACCGGGCTTTATGGAAAAGGAGAAATAAAATTTGAAATGACCCTTAGTGATTGGAAAAACAAGGCTTAACTCTTTAATAATTCAAATATCTTTAAGCGTAAAAAGCAACCAATTCTGGCCTGCTTATTGTCTTTCTATCAGTAACACACTCAAAAACAAGGCAATGAAAAAAGTCGTCTTTTCCTTTCTTCCATTATTCCTGGCTGGTTATGCTTTTTTTAACGGCATTCCCGCTAATGAATACAAGCAAAATGTAGAAGCTAAACAGCTTGACGGGCCTTATGTGTTATATAGAAACGACCAGGTCTATACAAAATATATAGTAGAAGAAAATGGCGTTAAATCCGTAAAAACGGATAGTGTTCCTTTATCTCAAAAAAGCAAACTTTCCTTTACTGTATTAACTGATGAAGCGGGGAAAACTTTCAACGTCAAGTTGAAAAAAGAACTTAACAACGAAAAAGCAGAATTTAATAAAGTAAATAAGCAGTTTGTAATTTCTGATATCGAAGGAAACTTTGGAGCATTGCGAAAACTATTGCAGGCAAACGGTATTATAGACGAAAACTTTAACTGGACATTTGGTGACGGTCATTTAGTTCTTACCGGTGATTTTGTTGACAGGGGCGATCAGCAAACAGAAGTATTGTGGCTTATTTACTCATTAGAAGAAAAAGCCAATGCAGCAGGCGGTCATGTTCACTTTGTTTTAGGTAATCATGAAATAATGAATCTCAACGGAGATATCCGTTATCTGCATGCCAAATACAATGAAGGGAATAGTTTGATGAATGAACATCACATGACACTATATGGAGAAAATTCTGAAATAGGAAGATGGCTTCGTACAAAAAATGTGGTAGAGAAAATAGGTAACATCTTGTATGCACATGCAGGTATTTCACAGGATATTAATAGCCTGGATCTAAGTGCTGTTAAAATTAATAAACTGGCCCGCCCTTTCTATCCGGACACTACGTATCAATATCCTAATCTTGAAACTGATATTCTCTTTGGCGACCTGGGACCATTTTGGTACAGAGGATACTATCACGGCAAAGTGAAAGCAACACAAGCCCAGGTAGATAGCACCCTGTCAATTTATAAGGTAAAACACATTGCAACCGGACACACAGTTGTTGCTGATACAATAAGTATTTTGTACAATGGTAAAGTAATCAACACTGATGTGCATCATGCAAAAGGGCATACGGAAGGATTGCTGATAGAAAATGGTAAGTATTACCGGGCAAAGCAAACCGGGGAGAAGTTTCTGATTAAGGATTAGATATTGGAAGCTTTATTTTGTGTACTGCCAGGCCCACCAAATCAATACAAATTGTAGCGGTAATCGCATTATAGCAATCCATAAATAAGGATTGTTTTTGTTCCAGTAATTGATAGCCATTTGAACATTGGCGGGAAATACAGCAATCAGCAGAACAATAATTCCCCATGCTGCCAGCCCTCTTGTTAAAGCAGGTAACAATAACAGGCCTAAAATGATTTCAATAGCGCCACTTACATAAACAAGCTCTAAATGCCACGGAAGCCACGGCGGCATAATTTTCATATAAAACCTTGGGCGGATGAAATGGTAAACCCCTGCCGCAACATAAAGCATGGACATTAAATAGAGTAAAATCAATTTCATGGTATTGAAGATAATTAAAACTGTTGCAGAGGCTTTATCTTTTTAAGGATCCCGGTCACAATGAACATGGATTTAATTTACTTTAGCCGGATGAAGGCAGCAACGATCCATGAAATAAAGCAGGAACTCTTAACATTAAAACCAGCAGTGCTGGCAGAACTTTGTTTGCG
>LNFJ01000041.1 GCA_001464625.1 Bacteroidia bacterium Ga0077558
GGAGGAAAGTTGAAAGATACTTTACTGGTAAGCACTGTGTCGCCAAGCTTAATATCTACAGTTTTGGGAATTCGCTTCAATGTTAAGAATTGCGGGTCTTTTCCATCCCACTCTACCGTACCAATTTCGCCGGTTTTTTTAAGGGAAGCACTAACAGTACTCTGCACATGCAGCAAACTCATTACCTGCGAAAAGTTGGGACTTACGTTTACTACTTTTCCTACCACACTTCCATCGGAACCAATAACGGCCATATTATCGCCTATTCCTTGCGCTGAACCTCGGTTGAGCTGCATATAGTTTTTTTGTGCATTGATGGTGTTGTACACAACAGTTGCTGGTCTTGAAGTGTAGCGACGGTAATTTCCTAACGTATCATAAGGAATGGAATCCTGGATAATATTCATGCCTGTATCCCTGCGCATGAAGTTGCGGGACTGTAGGTTCAACAAAGAATCGTTGAGACGATGCACTCTCCTGTTTTCTTCTTTCAAAGTAAAATAATCCTCTACCTTGTTGTATTGTGAGTTGATGCGACCAGTCATCTCATTCGCCACTCCCAGAAATTTAGCCCGGTGAAATTTATTGTAACTGTACAAAAACCATAGTGCCACTATCTGCAACAGCAAAAAAGTGAAGAAAGTAAAATAGCGGCGGATAAAAAGGAATACGTTACGCATATGCTAAGGAACAAGGTACAAGTAGCAAGGTACAAGGCGTTTTCAAACTTAAATTCTTGTGCTTTGAACCTTGTGCCTTTTGAGTTTATCTCATTACAAATGGATACCTGTCATAGTGCTTCAAGGCTATGCCGGTTCCTCTTACCACACTTTTCAGTGGGTCGTCGGCAATATGTACTGGCAGTTTGATCTTATTGGCCAATCTTTTATCAAGTCCTCTCAGCAATGCTCCGCCTCCAGTGATGTACAACCCACGTCGATAAATATCAGCCGCCAGTTCCGGTGGTGTTTGTTCCAATGCTTTCAGGATGGCTTCTTCAATTTTAAAAATGCTTTTATCCAATGCTTCGGCAATTTCCTGGTAGCTCACCATTATTTGCTTGGGAATACCTGTAACAAGGTCACGGCCATTCACCGCAAAATCATCTGGTGGATTGTCAATCTCCTTCATGGCAGCTCCGACTTGTATTTTGATCTGCTCAGCTGTACGTTCGCCAATCAGTAAACTATGATAGCGGCGAAGTGCCTCCATAATATCAGCAGTAAACTCATCGCCCGCAATACGGATAGACTGGTCGCAAACAATTCCAGCAAGGGCTATCACCGTAATACCAGTGGTTCCACCCCCAATGTCAATGATCATGTTTCCAACCGGCTCTTCCACATCAATACCAATACCCAGCGCAGCTGCCATTGGCTCATGCAACAAGTACACTTCTTTGGCACCAGCTTGTTCGGCACTATCTCTAACTGCTCTTTTTTCAACTTCGGTAATGGAAGAGGGGATACAAATCATCATTCTCCAGCTCGGTGGGAAAAGTCTTTTCTTAGGATTTACCAGCTTGATAAGTTCTCTAATCATCAGCTCGGCAGCGTTGAAATCGGCTATCACACCGTCTTTTAGCGGACGAACCGTACGAATACTCTCATGCGTTTTCTCATGCATCATGAGTGCCTTCTTTCCAACCGCCAACACCTCTTTCGGGTTGTTACGGTTAAGGGCAACAATGCTCGGTTCATTTACTACTACTTCGTCGTTGTGTATGATGAGGGTATTTGCAGTACCCAGGTCGATGGCTATTTCTTGTGTAAAGAAGCTAAAAAGTCCCATTAATTTATATCGGATTTAATGAAAGCAAAGGTGGAGGAAATAATTTGAATTATCAAGGCAAAACCTTGCCAGATAAGGTTTTTTTTTAAATCCTCAATTCTGACAAATTGCAGTTAAAAGAACTTTTACCATTGCAAGGGTGGAAATTTTTCAGTAAATAAAGTACTATCCTTTTCTGTTAACTTCATTGAATGCGCATCATTACAAAAACTGTTTTGATTTTGTCAGTAGTTAGTTTGCTGGCAGATATTGCAAGTGAAATGCTTTATCCTGTTATTCCGGTTTATTTAAAAGAAATTGGTTTTAGTGTTTTTATGATTGGAGTGTTAGAAGGTGTAGTAAATTTTACAGCAGGTATTAGTAAAGGTTATTTTGGAAAATTAAGCGATGAAAGAGGATTGCGATTACCGTTTGTAAAACTTGGCTACTTACTTAGCACTATTTCAAAACCGTTGATTGCAACATTTACTTACCCACTCTGGATTTTTTTTGTCCGAACTGTTGACCGGCTAGGAAAAGGTGTTCGAACTGCTGCAAGAGATGCCATGTTATCACAAGAGGCAACTATAGAAACTAAAGCAAGAGTATTTGGGTTTCATCGCAGTCTTGATACTGTTGGTGCAGCTATCGGGCCTTTAATCGCTTTAGTATTTTTATTTTTCTATCCGGGTCAATATAAAACTCTTTTTTACCTGGCATTTATTCCAGGTATTCTTTCTATATCATTTATTTTTTTGCTAAAAGAAAAAAAACAACCTTCATCCACTTTAGAAAAAGGCAACTTTTTTTCGTTTTTCAAATACTGGAAAGTAGCAACTCCTGAGTATAGAAAAGTGGTGGCGGGGTTATCCTTTTTCGCATTGTTCAACAGCTCTGATATTTTTTTACTACTGATCACTAAAGAAACTATTGGAAAAGAAGTGCTCATTTTATTTGGCACTACATTTAATGCAGATACGATAACTATCGCAGCTTATGTTTTTTACAATCTCGTGTATGCAGCCATGTCATACCCATTAGGAGCATTAGCTGATAAAATAAGTTTTCGAACTATAATTATTTTTGGTTTTTCAATTTTTACTGCCGTATATGCCGGCTTTGCTTTCAATCCATCCATTCCTGTAATTTTTATTTTATTCTTTTTATACGGCGTTTATGCTGCAGCTACGGAGGGAGTAATAAAAGCATGGGTTACTAATTTAGCGCATCGGGAAAACACCGCTACCGCTATTGGGCTTTATACTTCCTGTGAAAGTATTTGCGCATTATGTGCCAGTATCATTGCTGGTGCAATATGGATGAACTGGGGAAGTTTCTATACGTTTATTACTCCTGCTGTTATCGCATTACTTACCTTAATTTATTTTTCGTTGATTCCCAGTAGGAAATAGCCGATTCGCACAACTTCATTGCAAGTGTTTTCATTTTGGCACGAAAATGGGAAAAGTATAACAAATCATAATCCACTAAAAACAATTCTAATGAGAAGGTTATTCGTACTGGCATTTATATTATCTGTTATTTCCATTACATCACAAGCACAAAGCTCAGGCTATAAAACTGCATTAGGTGTAAAAGTTTGGGACGGTGGAGGTATTTCCTTCAAACATTTTGTAAATGGGAATAATGCATTGGAATTGATCGGTTATTTCTGGAACAGGGGTACAAGAATTACAGGATTGTATGAAATACACGGACCAATAACTGGTGCTACCGGTTTGCAATGGTACATTGGCCCTGGTGCCCACGTAGGTTTTTACAATACAAAATATGGCGACGGCGCTTTTATTGGTTTGGATGGAGTGCTTGGATTAGATTATAAATTTAAAGGTGCTCCCATTAATATGTCGCTTGACTGGCAACCTTCATTCGAGTTTGGAGATAACCGTGGGTTTGTTGGTAGCTGGGGTGGTCTTGGAGTCCGTTACACCTTCTAATATATATCCTCTCTTTTTATCAGGTATTAAGGGTCGCAATAATTGCGACCCTTAATTTATTATGACAAAAAGCCCAATCTTTTTTCTGTTTCCTGATTCAGCGCAGGCAATTTTCTTCGCTCAATTAAAAAACTATTCAGCTGTGCAATTTCTCTGAAGATATAATGTTTGTCGGCAGCTGCTTTCAAATAATCTTTTCCGGTGCTGCCTCCTGTTCCTATTCTTGTTCCAATCATACGGTGTACCATATTCATATGTCGATAACGCCAACTACTAAGTTGTTCGTCTATTTCCAACAAACCATTTAATAGTTGAAATGGCAATTGTAACAAAGGATAGCCACGGTATAACATGATGAATAATGCTGCCCTGCATGCCGCCGGAGATAGAGTGTTATGATTAGATGCAGAGTTGCTAAAAACTTCATCGAAACCAGACAGGTTATTTTTTTCTGCTTCTGCTAAACTGGAGCGATAACTTTCTTTATAATTATTCCAGAAAGTATCATCAGCACCTTCTTTTAAAAAAGGCATTCTTTCCAGCCAGCTATTTACTAATTGTAATAATGATTGTCCGCTTTCTGCTTCTTTAATTATATCAACATGTGCAGGGCAAAGTTGTGCGGTGTAATATTCTTTACCATGCCTGGATTCAAATTTCAATCCCAGCTTTGCTTCCAGTTCTTTAAACTGCCAGCTTTGAAAACCAGAGGCGGGACGAAGCATATCCCGGAAATCGAGAAAATCCATGGACGTCATCGTTTCCATAATATCGATCTGGTGAACCAATACTCTTAATATGGTTACCATACGGCTGATACGATGTACCACTGTTTGTAATTCCGGCGAATTATCATTCAATGCCGGCTTGCTCATTATAGCAACGATAGAATCTGCTTCGTAATGTAATTGCTTAAACCAAAGCTCATAGGTTTGGTGAATAACGATGAAGAGCATTTCATCATGTGCCAGTAAATTCAACTTATCACTTTCAGGATGCTGTGCATTCAGAATTTTCTCTAATTGCAAATAGTCGTGATAATTAACCTCGCTGGCCATAGAATTTATTTGTGCAAATGTAACTACTTACGCATAGTTACTCAAACTCATAGCCAATATCGCTGCGATATTCCATGCCTGTAAAAGAAACTTTTTGCATTTCTTCTTTTGAAATTTCTACCGCATCAAAAACAGAAAGGCCATAGGAAGTGATACAAAAAACTCTACCACCATTGGTTACCACTTTATCATTTTCTGTAGTAGTACCCATGTGGAATAAAATACTATCTGCCGGGTTGATGTCATTCAGTCCTGATATTTCAATTCCTTTTTTATAATCGCCGGGATAACCGCCGCTTACTGCTACTACGGTGCAAACAGTTCTTGGATCTGTTTCAATTGTTACTTTATCTAATTGCTGATTAGACGCTGCTCCTAATAATTCAACCAGGTCATTTTTTAACCGGGGTATCACTACTTCTGTTTCCGGATCTCCCATGCGACAATTATACTCAATCATGTATGGCTCATCGCCAACGATCATAAACCCAAAAAAGATAAAGCCCCGATATTCGAGTCCCTCTTTCTTCAATCCTTCCACTGTTGGTTTAATAACTTTCTCTTCAATTTTTTTCATTAGCTCCGGAGTGGCAAATGGTACGGGGCTTACGGCACCCATGCCGCCGGTATTAGGTCCTGTATCTTTTTCGCCTATTCTTTTATAATCTTTTGCTTCAGGCAGTATCACATAATTTTTCCCATCCATTAAAACAAACACAGACATTTCAACCCCCTTTAAAAATTCTTCTACCACTACTCTCTTACCAGCATCGCCAAATTTTGCCCGTTGTATCATTAATTCAAACTCGGCAACTGCTTCCAGGTGGTTTTCACAAATAACTACACCTTTACCTGCAGCCAACCCATCGGCTTTCATTACAATGGGTAATGCATGTTGCTTTAAATAATCAACTCCTTCATGGTAATTTTCTAAAGTAAATTCTTTGTATGCAGCAGTAGGAATATTATGACGCATCATAAATGCTTTTGCAAAAGCTTTGCTGCCTTCTAATTGAGCACCGGTTTTATCAGGGCCAATTACATCCAGGTCTTTTAACGCCGGATCATTAATAAGAAAATCAGTAACTCCTTTTACCAATGGTTCTTCAGGCCCTACTATAACAAGATCAATCTTCTTATCAATACAAGCTTTTTTAATGGCATTGAAATCGGTGGTACCAAAATCTAAATTAGTGCCGCACTGCGATGTGCCGGCATTGCCGGGTGCAATAAAAAGTGCCTCGCTGAGAGGACTTTGAGAAATTTTTAGCGCCAGGGCATGTTCTCTGCCGCCTGAGCCTAATAAAAGGATACGCATAGTTCAGTTAATTGCTGGATTTTAAAGCGTTGCGAATATCGGGTAAGCCGGCTAAAGATAATCCGAAAAAATTTGCGGGTAATTAAATTTCTGTATTTTGGTTGCTTCTAACGATTAAGGATTCTGATTTAAAAAATTAAAAAAAATTAGCATGAATCAAGTTGCAAAAACCGGCAAACATCCTAAAGGATTAATGGTATTGTTTTTTACAGAAATGTGGGAACGATTTGGATACTACCTGATGGTTGGAATTTTGTTCTTATACTTAACCGACACGACTACCGGAGGTAAAGAATTTTCAAGAGGCATGGGTGCTGATGTTGTGGGTAGCTTTATTGCATTAGTTTATTTGACACCCTTCATCGGCGGCCTTATTGCCGACAGATATCTTGGCTATTTAAAATCAATTTTTATTGGCGGAACTTTAATGGCTGCTGGTTATTTCGGATTGGCCATACCGGGTGATACTGCCATGTATATTTCATTAGGTTTAATTATCGTTGGTAATGGTTTTTTCAAACCTAATATTTCTGTATTGCTTGGTAATCTTTATAACAAAGAAGAATTAAAGCCATTAAAAGACAATGCGTATAATATTTTCTACATGGGTATTAATATCGGCGCCCTTGTTTGCAATTTCGTAGCCGCTTATTTACGTAATAATTATGGATGGGGATATGCTTTTGCAGCAGCAGGTGTTGGTCTGGTTATTGGTTTGATCTGGCTTGCAATACAAGTAAAACATGTAAAGGAAGCAGACGTTAAACGACCGATGCAAGCAGGTGATATGCCCATTTCAAAAATATTCGGTTCTGTATTTCTTCCTATGATCGTTTTTGGAATTGTTGGTTGGATCATTCCTGGAAACATCATGAATTCGGATTCTAATGATGCGTTCATTTTTGCATGTATTCCGGTAATTTATTTCTATGTAAACCTCTGGCGAAAAGGAAATGCAGAAGATAAAAAAGGAATTGGAGCTTTATTGTTTGTCTTTACTGTATCAATTATCTTCTGGACTATTTATAATCAAAACTCAACTGGTCTTACTATTTGGGCAGAGACACATACGGACAGGCAAATATCTACTGTTTTAGAAGGGCCTGCAAGTAGTGTTGACATGGTACAAAGAATAACTTCCGAACCAAGAGAAGTAGCACAAGTAGATGAATACATGAGACCAGTTCTTGATTCAGCAGGAAATCCAATTAAAGTAATGGGAACCGATCCCTACCTGAATAATTTGCAAAAAGATAAATGGCCTGCAGCCGGACAAGAATTAAAGCTGATGAATGCAGAACTTTATCAATCTATTAATCCATTCTTTATTGTTATACTTACTCCTATACTTATTGGAATATTTGCCTTCTTAAGAAAAAGAGGCAAGGAGCCTTCTACGATGAGCAAATTTGGATATGCATTAATTATCTCCGGGTTGAGTGCATTGGTAATGGTATTCGCTGTAATGTCTGTTCCAAGTATATACTTGTATAAAACAGCAGGTATTTGGTTGGTGATGACCTATTTCGTTTTCACCATCAGTGAAATTTGTTTAAGCCCAATAGGATTATCCTTGGTTTCTAAATTGGCTCCTCCCCGACTAACTGCATTGATGATGGGAGGTTGGTTCCTTTCTACTTCATTGGGTGGAAAAGTGGCAGGTGTTATGGCTAGCTTCTGGGATAAAATACCAGATAAAAAAATGTTCTTTGGCATTATTACCATTGCTGCCATATTGGGAGGCATCTGGATCTTCTCTAAAATCAAATCATTGAATCAAATTGTAAAAGAAAAAACTGGTTCAGTTTAATTAAATACATATTAAGTAAAAAGGTGGCCGTATAGCCACCTTTTTTATTTTCACTAACGCCAATTTTATTATCTTGACTTCCTAAATACACTGATTATGTGGAAGAAACATCCTAAAGCATTGCCTTTTTTGTTTTTCTCAGAAATGTGGGAACGATTTGGTTATTACCTGATGATCGGAATTTTTACCTTGTATTTAAAAGATGTAAAAGCCGGGTATGCAATGACGGAGGCAGAATCTGCAGATCTCTACGGAACTTTTATCGCCCTGGTATTTCTCACTCCATTTATTGGTGGCTTATTAGCAGACCGCTATCTGGGTTATCGCAAATCAATTATCATTGGTGGCTTGATGATGGGTATAGGCTATTGCCTTATGTCGGTCCATAATATCGCCATGCTCTATCTTTCTATGACGTTGGTGATCGTTGGTAATGGGTTTTTCAAGCCTAATATTTCCACCTTACTTGGAAATGTTTACACCACTCCTCAATACATAAAACAAAAAGATGATGGTTATAACATCTTTTATATGGGGATCAACATTGGAGCATTTATTTGTAATTTCTTTGGTGCTGCATTATATATTGCATATGGTTGGGGAGCAGCTTTTATTGCTGCAGGAGTAGGAATGTTTATTGGTGTTGCTATCTTTTTAATAGGCACCAAACATTATATAGCCTTTGATGTAAAAAAAGGAGTAACAGAAAAAGATATGTCGATGACCCGGATCGTATTGACAATTTTTGTTCCCTCAGTAGTAGCCGGTATTTTAGGCTGGATGATTCCGGGCACATTAGTTGGCTCCGATTCTACTGATGCATTTATTTTTGCTTGTCTGCCAGTAATTTACTTTTATGGTTCCTTATTTTTTAGTGCAAAGCCTGATGAGAAAAGACCTATCGCTGCATTGCTTGCCATTTTTGCAGTAGTAATATTATTCTGGGCCGTATTTAAACAAAATGGTACGGCTCTGAATACTTGGGCCGATAGATATACCAACAGAGAAGTAACGGGTGTAGCACAAAATGTATTTGATCAATTTAATTTTTCACAATCCATTACTTATAAACAAGATTCTGTTGCTAAATATGATGCCCAATTCAGGTTGCAGAAAGAAGATGGTAAAGTAGTGAAAGAAGTAAACTATCCTGTTTACTTTAAAAATATTCCTGAAAACAAAAAACCTGCGGACGGTGAAACGGTTAGTCTTTGGGCCACCAATTTAAGTCAGTCAATTAATCCGGGTTGGGTAATTTTATTAACTCCATTGATCGTAGCTTTCTTTACCTGGCTTCGCAGAAAAAATAAAGAACCATCAACTGCTACTAAAATTGCATTCGGTCTTTTCATTTCAGGTTTATCTGCATTAGTAATGGTAGGTGCTGTATATGCAAGTAATAATGGTGGTGAAAAAGCAAATGTATTGTGGCTTATCACCAGTTATGGTGTTGTTACAATTGGAGAACTTTTGTTAAGTCCGATGGGTCTATCACTTGTTTCTAAATTAAGCCCTGTTCGTATTACTTCATTAATGATGGGCGGTTGGTTTTTAGCTACTTCTATTGGCAATAAATTATCAGGAGTATTGGCAACCATGTGGGATAACTATACTCATAAAGCCGGTTTCTTCTGGCTGAACTTTGGTTTACTAATGGTAGCAACGATTATGTGTTTTGCCATGCTGAAATGGTTGAATAAAATTATGAAAGAGAAAGGTGTAAGCTAACATATCATTTTACGGGCAAGGGAAAGGTGATGAATTTTATTCGTCACCTTTTTTCTTATCTTCCCAGTACAAAACTCAATTGCTATGCCTGAGCAACCTAAGTTTAAACCATTTGTTTCTGCCGAAACAAAAATGGCAGAACTGACTATCAAGTCAATGATCACCGGTGCGATATTTGGAATCATTTTCGGTGCCTCAACAGTTTACCTCGCATTGAAGGCAGGACTAACTGTTTCAGCATCCATTCCTATAGCTGTTATAGCCATTACACTGGGAAGAAGATTTTTGAAAACTACTATCCTCGAAAATAATATTATACAGACAACTGGGTCCGCTGGTGAAAGTATAGCGGCAGGTGTTGTATTTACATTGCCCGGGTTTTTATTTCTAAGTGATCCCAACAGTGCAAATTTTTTCAACTACTTCACTATTCTTGTACTTGCCATTTTTGGTGGTATACTCGGCACATTAATGATGATCCCGCTTCGCCGCTCATTGATAGTTCAGGAACATGGAACATTGCCTTATCCTGAAGGTACTGCTTGTGCGTCTGTATTAAAGGCCGGAGAAAAGGGTGGAGATTTTGCTAAAACAGCATTCATGGGATTGGGCTTTGCTTTCGCTTATGCAATGCTGCAAAAAATATTTCATGTAATTAAAGAGGTTCCCGAGTTTGCTACCCGGCAAGCAAATAAAGTATTTCCTTCAGCAAGAGTAAGCGGAGAAATTACTCCGGAATATTTAGGTGTTGGCTATATCATCGGACCAAGAATTGCAGGTGTATTGGTTGCGGGTGGTGTATTAAGCTGGTTTGTTTTAATTCCTCTTTTATCATCTTTAATTAGTCCTGATGTAATTGCAGCACAACTACACAAACTTGGTTATATAACAGATCTTACTAAACCCGGCCCTGGTAGTGCAGGTTCATGGGATCCTGTTACCCATGATTTTGCAGATTGGTCATCGGCAATTTATCGGGCTTACATAAGACAAATAGGTGCAGGTGCTGTTGCCGCTGGTGGATTTATCACCTTGATAAAAACAATTCCAACCATCATTTCTTCTTTCAGAGGAAGTATCGGCTCTCTTAAAAAAGATGGAGCAGGTGTTGCAGCCAATGTTCCAAGAACGGAAAGAGATCTATCCATGAAAGTAGTTGGAATAGGAAGCCTTATATTATTATTAGTAATTGCATTAATGCCAGGCACACTTATTCCGGGTAGCAATATTGGAAGTAAACTTTTATTAGGTCTTTTGATCATCATCTTTGGAGCTTTCTTCGTTACCGTGTCTTCACGGATCGTAGGTTTGATCGGTTCTTCTAACAATCCCATTTCAGGTATGACCATCGCAACATTAATGGGAACCTGTTTAATTTTTATTGCTGTTAAATGGACCGGGCACTTCTACGAACCCATGGCATTGGTAGTTGGAGGTATGATATGTATTGCAGCAGCTAATGCAGGTGCCACTTCGCAAGATCTAAAAACAGGTTACCTAGTTGGTGCCACTCCAAAAAATCAGCAAATCGCTTTGTTTGTCGGAGCAATTGTTTCATCATT
Source organism: Bacteroidia bacterium Ga0077558 (assembly GCA_001464625.1). GTDB lineage: Bacteria > Bacteroidota > Bacteroidia > Chitinophagales > Chitinophagaceae > JJ008. The sequence goes on from LNFJ01000041.1 coordinate 11,205, forward strand.
AGCAATTGGTGCTACTATTAAAATATTGGATACGCCAACAGCTGCTATGGCAGCACAGGGCATCAAGCATGCAATTGGGACGGATCTTTATCCCGCACCGCAAGGCACATTAATGGCTACGTTAATCAAAGGAATTCTTTCTTTCAATCTCGATTGGCAATTTGTTTTGGTGGGTGTATTCATTGCCATAGTTATGGAACTGTGCGGCATCAAAGCATTGAGTTTTGCCATTGGCATTTATCTCCCTTTATCGACAACGCTTCCAATCTTTATTGGTGGTGCTATAAGAGGACTTGTTGAATGGAGACAGAAAAAGAAAAATATCAAGGTATCAGCAGAGGAAGAAGATTTAGGAAAAGGAAATCTATTTGCAACCGGACTTGTAGCTGGTGGTGCATTGGCTGGTGTATTAGTTGCGATCTTATCTTCAATTCCAAGTGTAAATAGCAAGCTGGGCAATGTAAATGCCGAACATGGACTTACTAATTCTCTTGGTGCACAAGGCTATACATGGCTTGGTGTTGCTTTCTTTGCGCTGATGGGATTTGTGCTTTATAAAATTGCTGTACGCAAGCGAAAGCCATCATAATAACATCTTACTATTAGCATATAAAGCATAAGCCAAGAATAAACTATTCTCTTCGTGGCTTATGCTTTTTTATAAAATGACTATACAAAATTCATATAATCATATTGCCTCGTCAATATTGATTTATCATCTGCCTTTAACCACTTATTTAAAATGGTGGCGTACACATTTTTAAAATCAACATTATATTTTAAATCTCCTTCATTCAAATCTGCCAGGTCAGGCATGGCATTCAATATCCCTTTTTGTTTCAACCCACCACTCACCAAAAACATATTGTTGGCCGTACCATGGTCGGTACCATTACTTGCATTTTGATTTACACGTCTGCCGAATTCAGAGAAGGTAAACAACATTACATCTTCAAAACGGTGTTGCTGCTTCAGATCTTTTACAAATGCTTTTACAGCATCATTCATTTCGGTGAACAAACGGTTCTGCTGTGCGTCCTGGTTAATATGAGTATCAAAACTTCCCAATGAAACATAATACACTTTGGTATTGATCTCCGAATAAATTAGCGAAGCAATTGTTTTCAAGCTCGTTCCTAGTTCTGTTTTTGGATATTCAGCATTGGAAGGGTGCATTCTGCTTTGCTTAAAAATATAATCTGCACTCGACAATGTTTCGGCCATTGTTTTATATAAATAATCTACGGGTTGCTCGCCTGCTTCATCTTTATGATTCTTCATTACCTCTCTAAAGAACTTTTCATTGGCAGTACCGTATAAACGCCGGGGGTCTTTTACAGCAATACCTTTTATATCTTCTCCTTTTAATGCAAGACTTAATACATCATCCAACTCAATTGCCTGTGTTGGTTTATCACAACCTTTACATTGTGAATCCAGATAACGGCCCACCCATCCATTAGTCCAATACTCAGTGCTTTGGCTGGCAGTATGCCAGATATCCATACTGCGGAAATGCGAACGATCAGGATTTGGATAGCCTACATTGTTTAAAATAGCAAGGCTTCCATCATCATATAATTCTTTAAAGCCAGACAATGCCGGATGCAGACTTACCTCGTCAGTAACTGACAAGGCTTTATCTTTTACAATACCCAATTTTGGTCTTGCTTTATAATACAAATCGTTTCTAACTGGAATAACAGTATTGAGTCCGTCGTTACCGCCACTTAATTGCAGTATCACTACCACTTTATTTCCTGGCAGCACCATACTCTGGCCTTCAAAAGCTTTTAAAAACTTTGGCACCATTAACGATGCGGTGGCCAGGGAACCGATTTGAATAAACTCTTTACGTTTGATAACCATCTTAAAACATTTTAGAAGTGATAAACCCGAAGTATGTAATTCATACCTCTTACTTTCTACTTAATACTTAACAAAGTTGATATTCCGGCGTACTCATTATTTGTAGTGTAGCCGTTTTTATAAAATTCTCTCTTCCTGTCTGGTCAGCGAATTGCTTTATGGTATCCATACTCACTCTGCTCTTTGTTTGCAACAGAACTTTTGAAATAGTTTCTGCTAAAGCTTCCCGTTCTGTACTTTCATAATACTTCACATAATCTTTCCAATCCACATCTGCATTCAATTGCTGCCGCTTCATTCCGGCATAAGAACCTCCTGCCTGCTGACTACCTGCTTTTTTTGGCATCTTCATTTGTACATCGCCATCTTTCATTCCCATCATGGTATCATCATCATCTTTCGGCGTTACATTCATTACATCTATATCATTGATCAATTTTGGAATACGCATCCGCATCATCAATGAAGAACTATCTATCCAGGCTTTGCCACCCGGCCATCCTGCTACATTAGGAGGATAAAATAATAATTGCCCCAATATTCTTTGTAGCACCATCAATGCTTCCTCATTCTGTAATTTCATTGGTAGTATGCGTTGAATACCCACCAATAATTCAACCGGCGATTTTATTTGTGCGCCAATATTCTTTTCCTCATAAAACCAATCACTGGTAAAAATATCTTCGAGCAGTTTGCTTATTTCATAATTGTTCTTATAAAATCTATCTGCCAGCCATTCTATTTTTGCGTTATCAACTTTTTCATTCACTAAAAACTTGTACAGCTTCTGCGTAATGTATTTTGCTGTTTGTTTTTCTTCCAATAAAATATCCAGCACTTCGCCACCATCAAAATTCCCAGTACGGCCTAATACTGTTTTGCTACCAAAGTCGTGTTGAAAACGGCGGAACTGAAACTCCCCTTTTACGTTAGCACCCCAACCAGTAAAAGCTCTGGCAGCTTCCTTTACATCGTTCTCCGTATAATTACCACGGCCTAATGTAAAAAGTTCCATCACTTCTCTGGCAAAGTTTTCGTTGGGCTTATCTTTTTTATTTTGTTGATTGTTTAAAAAATTCAGCATGGCTGCTGTTTTGGAAACTTCTTTCAACATGGTTCCAAAATTGCCCAATGCATTTCTTCTTATTACATCCAGTAATCCTTGCTGGTAAAAAACATTCAGATTGCGGCAAGCAAAATGGCCATGAAAGAAAAAGGCGATTTTTTCTCTGAGTTGTGCAGCACTGTTCACCATTTCATGCATCCAGTACATATTCAGGTTACGAACACCTTCCCTGTTTTTCTGTTGCACCTTTTTACGTTCGTCCTTATCCATCTCTTTTTTCTGCTGCCGACCCGCTTCTTCAATACCCATCCATAACCCTTTCAGGTAATCATCTGCCACATCAATGTAATCGGGCTTTTTAGAAGACGCTTTTACGAGTGCCGTAAAAATTTGTTTGGGAGTAAATTTTGAGAGGTCCTTTAGCTGTTCTACGGCCGGGCCAAAACCGGCACGCCACATCAGGTGCTGATTTTTCATTTGATTTGTCAATGACATGTGTGCACATTTAGGTTTGAGACTCTTATAAAGGTATCAGGTTTAATCATTAACAATGCCATTATCTCACAAAACGAAAAAAACAAGATGTTATTTTTATATTTGGATAATTAAAAAATGTCAAGTGAAGTTTCGGGCTTTTAAATACTTATCCCCAATACTAATTTATGTGACAGCCTTCAATGCTTTTACAAGTACGGGTTGGATGGTTTGGATGCCACTTATCTATGGCTTTATCTTTATTCCTTTGGTGGAAGTATTTATAAACCCGGATCCCCGCAATATGAGTGCTGCCGAGGAAGAAGTAGCCCGAAAAGATAAGATCTATGATTATTTATTATACCTGATAGTAATATTTCAATACGCTGCTTTATTCTGGTTTTTGTATAACATTAACGAAGAAGGAATCAGTAAAATTGATATTGCCGGTAGAATTGCGGCTATGGGTTTACTATGCGGTGTGTTTGGCATTAATGTAGGGCATGAACTTGGGCATCGGGTTAACAAGTTTGAACAAACGTTGGCCAAAGCCCTTTTGCTGACCTCTCTTTATATGCACTTTTTTACAGAACATAATAAAGGACATCATAAAAGAGTGGCTACACCCGAAGACCCTAGCAGTGCCCGGTATGGAGAACCAATTTATATTTTCTATTTCCGTACAATTGTTTTCAGTTATCTCAGTGCATGGCATATTGCAACTGATGAATTAAAGAAAAAAAACAAACCTTTCTATTCCCGGTTCAACGAAATGTTGCAGTTTCACTTTATACAACTTGCATTGCTTGTAATAATATATTTTTCTTTTGGAGGAGCCGCTACTTTATATTTTATGATAGCTGCGTTTATTGGAATCCTATTACTGGAAACTGTAAACTATATTGAGCATTATGGTTTACAGCGTAAAACTACAACGCAGGGAAAATATGAAAGAACCATGCCTGAGCATAGTTGGAACAGCAACCACATAGTGGGAAGGCTGATGCTTTTTGAATTAAGCAGGCACAGTGACCACCATTATATGGCCAGTCGTAAATACCAAGTACTGCGACATCATGATAATTCGCCTCAAATGCCAACTGGCTATCCTGGTATGATGTTGCTTTCTTTATTGCCACCAGTTTGGTTCTTTGTGATGAACCGAAGGATAAAAAAACTGAAGCTAACACAGGCTATTTAGCCGCATTTGCTTTTACGTAGGCCGCCACATGAATTTATTGTACTTCATCAAGCTTAGCCTTCGGCAACCTATATGAGAGAATGCCCTCCCATCTTTGGGCTTTAAATTGTAAGGGTTCAGGCAGAGCTTGACATTTTTCTCAACGATTTACAAAAACCATTTTTACTTTATATAGTACTATTGTTCCTGTCGGGGGTAAAGACGTAACTACCCCTTAGGCGCTTCGGTTTTTCTTTCTGTAATTACAGGAACAGTCTTCTTTTTACAAGCCATTATTATTGCTAAGAGGAATATTATTATTGTTGCTTTAGTCATTTTAAATGCAAACGGATATGATGTTAAGAAAAGATATTTTAGACACACAGTTGCAATAATAACAGTCGTTAGTATATTATTATTATAATTAATCCAATAAATTTATCAGTCAACTTTTTCATACACCAAACCAATTCATTTTATGAAGAAAGCTTTTGTATTACTCGCCAGCGGATTTTTATTGATTTTAGGATGTAATAAATCGACATCTGAAAATGAAATCCCTGAAGGCGAAGAACCTGTAGCCACAGAACGTCGCTGCTCTGCAGACGATGTATTAAGACAACAGATTGCTGCAGACCCATCTTTACGTACCCGCATGGATGAAATTGAAGAATTTACCCGTCGCTTTAAAGACAGTCCACAAACAGAAACTTTGCTTCCTGATGGAACCATTCAAATTCCCGTAGTATTTAATGTTCTATATAGAACAGCAGCGCAAAATGTTTCCCAAGCACAGCTTCAATCGCAGATTGATGTATTAAACGAAGATTTTGCGGCATTAAATGCCGATTATAATGCGAGCAACCCATATAATAATGTAAAGGCCGGAAATGTAGGAGTAACATTTGTTATTGACCAGGTAAAACGCAGAAGCACCAATACTGTAAGTTGGGGCACCAATGATGCTATGAAAAAAAGTGCAAAAGGTATTGCACCTACAAGCCCTGCTACCAAACTAAATATTTGGGTTTGTAATATGGGTGGTGGTATTTTGGGTTATGCTCAGTTCCCTGGAGGTTCATCTGCTACCGATGGTGTTGTATTAGATGATAATGCAACCGGAAGAACAGGTACTGCAGCTGCTCCTTTCAATAAAGGAAGAACCGGCACACATGAAGTTGGCCACTGGATGAACCTGCGTCATATATGGGGAGATGCTACTTGTGGTAATGACCAGGTAGGTGATACTCCTCTTCATAATACTGCTAACTATGGTTGTCCTTCAGCAACACATAGAAGCACTTGCACCGGCACTCCACTTGAAATGACTATGAATTATATGGATTATACTGACGATGCTTGTATGTATATGTTCAGCGCTGGTCAAAAATCAAGAATGCAAGCTGTGTTTGCAGTTGGTGGCCCAAGAGCAAGTTTTAGATAAGAGCAATTAAATTTTTTGTTGAATATTTCAATAAAATGCCGGATACATCTGTAGCCGGCATTTTATTTATGAGCACTCATTTATGAAATTTTATCGAATCCTGTGTATTTACTAACTATTGCAGGTAAAGTAATTCCTTCCTCCGTTTGATTGTTCTCCAATAAACAGGCAATTATTCTGGGCAATGCCAATGAGCTTCCATTCAATGTATGCACTAACTGTGTTTTACCACTATCATCTTTAAAACGGATCTTCATTCTATTGCTCTGGTATGTTTCAAAATTAGAGACAGAACTTACTTCTAACCATTTTTCCTGCGCAGCACTGTACACTTCAAAGTCGTAGGTAATTGCAGAAGCAAAACCCATATCTCCACCGCATAATCGCAGGATACGATAGGGCAGTTCAAGTGACTGTAATAATTTCTCAATATGAAGAACCATTTCATCCAGTACCTCAAAACTTTTATCCGGATGAACGATTTGCACTACTTCTACTTTTTCAAATTGATGCACCCGGTTCAATCCCCGAACATCTTTGCCAAAACTTCCGGCCTCTCTTCTAAAGCAGGGAGAATAACCCGTCATTTTAATTGGCAGATCTGTTGATTTTACAATTTCATCTCTATAAATATTAGTGATAGGAACCTCTGAAGTTGGAATCATATAATATTTATCCTCTGGCATATGATACATCTGTCCTTCCTTATCGGGTAGTTGTCCAGTGCCAAATGCAGATGCTTCATTAACCATAAATGGCGGATGATATTCTGTATAACCAGCAGCAGTATTAAAATCTAAAAAATACTGAATTAATCCACGTTGCAATCTTGCGCCTTGTCCTTTAAACAATGCAAAGCCACTTCCCGTAATTTTTGCTCCCGTTTCAAAATCTACGATATCATGTTTCTTGATCAAGTCCCAATGCGGAACCGCACCTGCATATAATTGAGGTTTGCTGCCACCTTCTCTTACAACAATATTTTCGGCAGGAGTTTTTCCCGGGGGTACCGCATCAGCAGGAAGATTAGGAAGTTTAACTAATTCATCATGCAGTTGCTTTTCAACTTCTGCTAATTTTTCTGAAATAGGTTGCAGCGATATTTTTAAAGTAGCCACTTCCTGTTTTTTTGTTTCGGCCTGTTCTTTTTGGCCTTTTGCCATTAATGCCCCAATGTCTTTAGAAGTGCTGTTTACTTTTGCCTGGTTGATATCAAATTCCTGTTGTAATTTTTTTCTTTCATCGTCTAATGCAATGATCTTATCAACCAATTGGGACTCAGCAAAATTTTTTATGCCTAATTTATCCTTTGCTTTTTGTGGGTCTTGCCGTAATACCTGTAGCTGCAACATCTTTTTTATTTTGCCGCAAAGATAAGGTGGAGACCGTACAAGGAACAAGATGCAAGGAACGAGGCAACCCTTTGTTTTCTTTTCCCTTGTTATCCCTCTTGTACCTTGTGCCACTATCTTTGTATGATGTTTACAAACGATGATTTACAACAACGTTGGTGGAATCTGGAGGCCAGGTTGGTAGAAAGATTCAACAAAAAGCCAGACATGGAAACAATTTTGTTTCTGATAGGGGTCCAGGAATTTGGCGATATCAAAGAAAAGTTTACGAAAGAACAAAAGCAAGATCTGATGCACATTGCTATATGCAGCTTACTTTCGAAAAGCGGTTATTATGAATTAGAAAAAGTAGATGATGATGGCTGGCCCCATTTTAAACAACTGAAAGTAATGCCCGATATGTCGGCTCCGGAACAGGAAAATTTTTTAAAAGATCATGTATTGCTTTATTTTGAAGAGCATGGTGTTGGTTAATATTCTAAAAAGAGAAATACGTTATGATGATGAAAAAAGCAACACTTTTATCTTGTATTTTATTTCTGGCAATTTCATTGTGTGCACAGAAAGATTCTACAATCAGAAAGAAAGACCGGAAAAGAGATGTGTTGATGCAAACAACTATGGGAGACATTATTATCCGTTTGTCGGACTCAACTCCTTTACACCGTGACAACTTCTTAAAGTTGGTAAAAGTTAATTACTACGACAGCGTATTATTTCATCGAGTAATGAATGGTTTTATGATTCAGGCTGGCGACCCTAATAGTAAATCTGCAAAAGCAGGAATACCGCTTGGCGATGGTAGCCCCGGTTATACTGTTCCTGCAGAATTCAGGACATCGTTATTTCACAAAAAAGGAATGCTTGCTGCAGCCAGGTGGCCCGATAATGTTAATCCTGAAAAGGCAAGTAGTGGTAGTCAGTTTTATATAGCACAGGGGAAAATTTTTACTGATGCAGAACTAGATATAATGGAAAAGCAGCGAATGCAAGGGAAGAAAATTCCCGAATCATACAGAGCTATTTACAAAACCGTAGGCGGTGTTCCTCACCTTGATCAAAACTATACAGTTTTTGGCGAAGTGATAAAAGGATTAGAAGTGATTGATAAAATAGCAGCGGTAGAAGTAAGCAAAGGGAGAGATTTGAACCGGCCAATTTCGGATGTAAGGATTATTAAAGCCAGACTCATTAAAAGAAAAAAATTTTAAGCACTTTTTTATTAAGCAAAGCCCCTAAAATGTTTAGAGGCTTTGCTTTTATTTTTTATCCCTGTTGATTATTGACCTATACCGCCTTGTCCGCCGCCTTCTGTACGTTTTGTTTCTTCTTCAATAGCTGATTTACGCTGACGGGCAGCTTTTACCTGGCTATTACCAAAACGGTAGTTGAAGTTTAATTTAAATTGCGGCATCTCACCTTGTCCGCTAAACGTACTGTTTACTCCAGTAAAATCAGATGTGCCGCCCCATTTCATTGTTTGGAAAACATCACTCACTGCCATTTTCAAATTGGCTTTTCCTTTAAACAATGTTTTTCCTAAACCAATGTCAACAGTACCCATTGCATCTGATCTGATAATTCCCTGCCAAACAGATGGAGAAATATATAAACCACTTATCTCACCTGTAAAGCCTTTGCCAAGGTTAAAGCTGTTTTGCATAAAGTAAGTCCAGGAAAATACTTTCAAATCAACTTTACGATTGCCTCCACCATAATCAGCCTGGTAGTGGGAATAATTTGCATTGGCTGTAGCAAAGAAGCTATACCATTTTTTCTGGAATGGATAACTTACATTAAAGCTCCATACATCTTGCTTAGCAAGGTTTCTTTTTTGTAAAAATCCTTTTGTGCTTTCACCTGCTGCAGTATCAGGAATCTGTGCAAAAATATCTTTTACATGGCTATAGTTTAATTTGGTAGTAAGCCTATACTTGTAAATATTGGTAATGCTGAAACTGTTAGTGTATTGTGGTCTCAGGTCAATATTACCTTTCATATAGGTATACTCATTCAACTTAAATTCAAATGGATTTAAATCCTGATAAGCCGGGCGGTCAATTCGACGACTGTAGGCTAGTGTCCATTGCTTCATTGGATTTTTGTTGAACGTTAATGCTGCACTTGGAAACAGATCAGTATAGTTTCTTTTAAAAGTAGAATCATAATCAGACCAATTGCTACCAAATTTTTTAAATCCGGTTGATGTTCCTGTTAGATTGGTGTTTTCTGCACGCAAACCCAATTGAAACATTATCCCTGTCTTTAATTGTTTATTATAGTTTACATATAAAGCATTAATATTCTCTTTATACTTAAAACGATTGCTCTTTGCTGTATCAAGCACTTTGCTATTCGTAAACACATCATAACGCTGAAAATCATTATCCGTATTTACAATACCAATTTTTCCACCCAATGCCAAACGTCCACCTTTAAAGTTTTGCTCATAATCTGTTTTAATTGAAAACAGATCAATATCCGTTGGCGAAAGCATATTATAAATTACACGACTTGTTTCTGTAACACCATCTGCCAGATAATAATAATTAGGCTGAAATTGATTTGATCTTATTTTAAAGAACCCATAATCGGCATCAATATTTAAATCGGTACCGCCTACTACAGAATAACGATAGTTCAGGTTAGTGTTTATATTATCCCTCTTCATATCATTATTATTGGTAGCTCTTAATACTTTTACCAATTGGTTAGTGGGTATATAATAAAAATTCATTGGGCCTGATGTATTAAAATCATTTTCAGCGATATTACCAGTTACTACTGCTCCAATAGTACTTTTATTATTTATAAAATAATCAAGTCCCCCTTTAAATCCATGGGTATTATTGTTAAAAATCATCCTGTTCTTTTGATCAAACAAAGTATCCAATTGTTCTCTTACTGAATTCATTTGCATCAGGTTCTTACCATTATTGTAGTTATAGCTACCGAAAACGTTAATACTTTTATTACGATAGTTAAGGTTTAAACCTCCATTATACTTTGCATAAGTTCCTTGTACATAGCCAAGGTTAACAGAACCATTAGTACCAAAAGTTTTATTTTTCTTCAATCGGATATTAATGATACCAGCATTACCTGCTGCTTCATATTTAGCTGATGGGTTGGTAATAATTTCTATTGCTTCAATTTGTGCAGATTGCAAGCTCTTTAAATAATTAGCCAGATCAGTTCCGGAAAGTGGAGATGGCTTACCATCAATAAATACCTGCACTCCATTTTTACCAGCCAGACTTACGTTGTCATCTTTATCAATCATTACACCCGGACTTCTGCGGAGCAATTCCAATGCATCATAACCTACAGCATTGATAGTACCTTCTACATTTAAGATGGTTTTATCAGCTTTTACTTCAATAATCGGTTTTTGAGCGGTGATTACTACACCAGCCATTTCAGCTGAAATTTTTGCCATATTGATTTCAGGAACAGTTACATCAGCAGCAGCTACTTCAAAAACTTTTGAATAGGCATTTGCATAACCAATATGGGATGTGCTCAGTAAATAACTTCCAGCAACGGTTTGAAAAGAAAATAAACCATCGTTATTGGTTACTGATAATTTTATTACTGAGGAATCCTTTGCCCTTAACAGTGAAACGGTTGTTTTCTCCAACCCCTTCCCTTTTTCGTCTTTTACCAGACCTGAAATTTTTTGTGCCTGGGTAGCAGTAAAGAGGCCCAAACTCACAAATAAAACAGCTAACTTTCTCATTATTAATACTTTTTTTGATTTACAGCAGCAAAGATACCTCTGTGTCACCCAATTGTAAAAGCATTAACCGACCAAAGGCGTAATTCTTACCATGAACGGCATAAAACCTTCGGCGAAAAGGTAATACCCAGATTTTGATTACTGTAAAACAAGCCTTTACGTTTAATTCGTTTATCCTCATTTTACCTTAGGTTTGCAGGCAAAATCTAGGATTATGAATTTTCCCGCTAATCTCCGTTACACTAAAGACCACGAATGGGTAAGTATTGAAGACAATGTTGCCACTATCGGTATTACCGACTTTGCCCAACGGGAATTGGGAGATATTGTGTATGTAGAAGTCGATACGATTGGAAAACCGCTTGAAGCAGGTGCTGTATTTGGAACTGTAGAAGCGGTAAAAACAGTTTCTGATCTTTTCTTACCTGTTAGCGGAACAATTACTGAATTAAATCCTGCATTAGCAAACTCGCCAGAGTCTGTAAATTCCGATCCTTATGGTGAGGGCTGGATGGTAAAAATGACTGTAAACAATCCAGCCGATGTAGAAGCTTTGCTTGATGCTGCTGCATACGAAGCAGTAGCTGGGTAAATCTGAAATTTCCTTACAACCGTATGTTGTATGGATACAATTGTTAACATTAATCGTTGTATCTTAACCAACTTTTGAATACTAAAATTACATACAGCGAACAAGAGCTGGTGGCATTACTACAACAACGTAATGAACAAGGCTTTGCTTACCTGTACGATAACTATTCGGGTGCCTTATTTGGTATTGTGAATGGTATTATTACAGATAAAGAAATTGCAAACGATGTATTGCAAAATGTGTTTGTAAATATCTGGCGCAAGATTGATTCTTACGACGCTTCAAAAGGAAGGCTTTTTACCTGGATGCTGAACATTGCCCGAAATGCCTCGATTGATGAAATAAGGTCAAAAGGGTTCAGAGATTCTCAAAAAAACCAATCATTAGGAGATAACGTAGATTTAGTCGGCGCATCAGTGGGGCCGACTGTTGATGATGTAGGATTAAGAAAAGTGTTGACTAAATTGAAAGGAGAATTAAGAGTGCTGATTGACATGTCTTACTTTCAGGGCTTTACTCATGAAGAAATAGCAAGAGCATTAGATATTCCGCTGGGAACAGTAAAAACAAGGATTCGAAGTGCTTTAATACAGTTAAGAACAATGATTCAAGAATAAAGTGAATATACAAGAATACATATCGAGTGGAATTGTTGAAAGCTATGTGCTCGGACTAACCTCAGATGAAGAAGGAAGAGAGTTCGAGCAGATGTGTACAAAACATCCTGAAGTGCTGGCTGCAAGAACCTCATTTGAACTGGCATTGGAAAAACAAGCCATGGAGAATGCTATTGCGCCTTCATTAGATGTAAGAAATAAGATTTTTGAAGAAATAAGTGGTACAGGAAAAGTAGTTACTATGCAGCAACCGGTTGCCCGCAAAACAAATTGGTTTAAATATGCAGCTGCCGCATCGGTAATTTTATTAGCAGGAAGTATTTATTGGAACATTATGCTTTCTAATAAAAATAAAGACCTCCAAAATAATTATAACAACTCTGTTGCTGAACTAAGCGATATTAAAAAAGATATTCAAGTACTGCAAGCAAACCCAACCGTTAAAATGGCAGCAATGGGTGGCCAACCAGCTTCACCTACTTCTTTTGCTACCGTATATTGGGACACCACTTCACATGATGTTTACCTGATGGTTAATAATATGCCTAAACCTGCATCTGATAAACAATATCAGTTATGGGCTTTCTTAGATGGTCAGCCAGTGGATATGGGCTTAATTGAAATAACAGAAAAACCTTTGCAACTATATCGTCTTAAAAAAGCACAGGCCGCACAAGCATTCGCTATTACCCTTGAACAAAGGGGTCGTACTGATATTACCAAACCAGGTGGTGATGTTTATGTACTTGGCAAACTCTAATTCTCTTTCCTTTTTTTATCAATCTATTTAAGTACTTCTTTCGTAACTGAGAGGTGTATTAGAACATTACTATAGTAGTTTTGGTTCTATAGTTGGTTAAAACAAGGGGCTTCTTTTGGGGCCCCTTTTTATTTTAAAGTCGGTTGTTGCACAAAATCTTACTTAATATTGTGCAAATAAAATTTTCTGAACAACATTAAGCCATCATTTATTCCAGCAATAGGCTGGCTAATTATTTCAACAATATTATTAACGATACCCGGCTCAGCTTTTCCAAAAGAAAATTGGTTGGGTAAGATATGGTTTGATAAATGGGTACATATCGGCATGTTTGCAGTTATGACATTTCTTTGGTGTTGGGCTATTCCCAAAAAAAAATGGGCTGACTTTAGAAAACTCAAACAATCATTTTATATGATTGGGATAATTTGTTTTTGCTATGGAGTAGTTATGGAATTTGTTCAAAAGTATTTTATTGCTAATCGTTCTTTTGATGCGGGAGATATTATTGCTGACGGAATAGGTTGTGTAATTGGTGTAGTATTAATTCTAAAGTGGTATAAAAAAATTGACCCCTGTGGAAACAGGGGTCGCAACCAAAACTAACTGCTTATGAGAAAATTGAGTTCGTTTATATAATGTTTTAAATAATCTCTCTTTGATAAGTATAACGCAAATTTACTGCCGATAGTATCAATTTTGCTGTTAATGAAAGTTTAAAAGAACTTTTTCAGTAGTAACACTTATCTTCTGTTTAGTAAAGCCTCGCTACCGATATTGTAACCTTACGATGAATAAAATCTTTCTATTACAGAAAGGTTTACGAACTTTTTTATATTGGTAAAACTTGATAATCAACAAACAAAGAACTTACATCATTTTAGACGTTCTACTTCAACATATCCTTCAAAATTTCATGCCAAAAAAACTTTTTTACGGCAAAAATAAAGGCCGTACTAAAGTTTCTTTAGTACGGCCTTCAAACAGAACTGGTTACGCTATTTTGAAATGAATCCCTTTATCAAGTCCAATAACCCTCCCCCGCCGCCTTGCTCCTTGTTCTGGAAGCTTGTCTGTGCCTTTTTGGTCAGGCTGCCTATAATATCCTGAATATTAAATCCACCACCACTTCCTCCGCTACCACTACCTGTAAACTTTTCCAACAAATTTTGAAGCTGTGAGCTGCCGCCACCACCTGTCTGTTCCTGTTCATCGGTATTGCCAACCAAAGATTTTACCAGGTTATCCAAAGTAGCGTTATTATCATTTGGGTCATTGGTACGCTGTATCAGGTTATTAAGTGAACTGGGAATTAAATTGTTAGCCACATTACTCGCTGCTGAGGGACTCATTTTATATTTGCTTACCAATTTGCTAATGAAATACCCGACCATCATTGAAACAATAGGGTTTTTTAATAAGCCACCAATACCGCCACCGCTGTTGCTATTAGCAGAATTGCCCCCTCCTCCTTTAAAAAGGTCTAGTATATTTTCAAATCCCCCGCCGGCCATAATATTTTGAAACCCGCTGCCAATAGTTTTTGTAGCATCTGCCACAATATCCTCATTATACTCGTTGGGTACTTCAGGATTTTCAACTACGGTCTTTTGTCCGATATTTTTTACAATGTCAAAAAGTTGATCTAACATGATTTTGGTTTTAGGGGATTAAGATAATTTATTTATGTTGATGATAAAAAGAATATAAATCTTATGATTGTTTGGTCAATTTTTCAGAATTTTCTGCAAATTGAAGGGCATCTATTAATTCCTGAATGTCACCATTCAACACAGCATCAAGATTATATAAAGTTAGCCCAATGCGGTGATCGGTTACACGGCCTTGCGGAAAATTATATGTCCTGATTTTTGCACTTCTATCACCTGTACTCACTAAACTTTTCCGATGCCGGGAAATTTCTTCTTCCTGCTTTCTTACCTGCTCTTCATATAACCTGGTTCTTAGCATGCCCATTGCCTTTTCCCGGTTGCCTAATTGCGAACGTTCTGTTTGGCAAACTACAACCGTACCAGTGGGAATATGAGTCAGTAATACTTTTGTTTCCACTTTGTTTACGTTTTGTCCACCAGCACCGCCACTTCTTGCTGTCTCCATTTTTACATCGGCAGGATTTAATTCAAAATCAACTTCTTCTGCTTCTGGCATTACAGCAACTGTAGCAGCAGAGGTATGAACCCTTCCGCTTGTTTCCGTATTGGGCACCCGCTGTACCCGGTGAACACCACTTTCAAATTTTAATACCCCATATACATCATCACCGATTACTTCTAATTGCACTTCTTTATAGCCTCCCACCGTTCCTTCATTCTCGCTTAAAATTGCTGTTTTCCATCCTCTTTTTTCGCAGTAGCGTATATACATTCTTAATAAGTCCCCTGCAAATAAACTAGCTTCATCGCCACCAGTACCAGCTCTAATTTCCATGATAGCATTCTTTTCATCCTGCGGGTCTTTAGGTATTAGTAATTGACGGATATAGGCCTCCGACTGTGTTTTCTTCTCCTCTAAGCCCGGTGATTCCATTTTGGCCAATTCCCGCATTTCCTCATCATCCCCTTCTATTGCTTCTTTATAAAAGTCAATATCCTCCAGTATTTTTTTATACTCTGTGTAGGCTAGTACTATTTTTTCAAGGCTCCGGTATTCTTTACTGGTTTCTACAAATTTTTTATTGTTACCGACTATCTCCGGGTTAGTTAAGGCTACACCCAACTGGTCAAATCTTGCTTTTATGGCTTCTAATCTGTCTAACATATTTTACAAATTCTCAGGGCGGCAAATTTAGCGATTTAGCATTCAAGACCCTAAATGCAATGAATATTCCCAAAATCAAAAAATTAGGCAGGAGCTTTCTATTTTTACAAGATGGGATACTTAAAGTTCAAGGCTGATAGAATTTTTAATGGATTTCAATTTTTAGAGAGTAATAATGTTTTAATAACAGATGAAAAAGGAGTGATTAAAGACATTCTTACTAATGTAGATGCAGGAGACAATGTGCAAGAATTCAAAGGAATTCTCTCACCGGGTTTTATTAATTGCCATTGTCATCTTGAACTAAGTCATTTAAAAAATGTAATTCCGCCACATACAGGTTTGCTAGACTTCCTATGTTCGGTTGTAACAAAAAGAGGGTTTGCTCAAGAGATCATACAAGAAGAAATTATTAAGGCTGAAAAAGAAATGTATGAAAAAGGTATTGTGGCGGTTGGAGATATCGGGAATACTGCTGATACTGCTGCTGTAAAAAGCAACAGCAAAATTTACTGGCATAATTTTGTAGAGGTATTAAGTTTTACAGATGAAAAAGCGGAAGAGAATTTTAATCATTATAAATATGTTGCTGCTTCTTTAGCTTCTTCCATAAAATCATCGCCGATCAAACATAGAACAACTGTTGTTCCGCATGCGCCGTATAGTATCAGCCCCAAAACATTTGAACTGATAAACGATAGCACAAAAGATCAAATTATTTCAATACATAACCAGGAGAATGAAGCAGAAAATGAATTATATAAAACTGGTGGTGGTGGTTATTTGCGATTCTTTAAAATTTTCGGCTTTGATAAATCACCTTTCCCGGTAACGGGTAAAAGTAGTTTGCGTTCTATGCTCCCTTATTTTACCAATGGACAAACTATATTTCTTATTCATAACACCTGCATGCCAGAAGAAGATGTGATATGGGCAAATCAATATGCTGCTGCAAATGGTTTAAAGCTGGTCTATTGCCTATGCATCAACGCTAACTTATACATAGAAAATAAAGTCCCGCCCATTGACATCTTAATGAAACATAACTGTCACATTGTATTAGGTACTGACAGCTATAGTAGCAATTGGCAACTGAGTATTGCCAGCGAAGCAGCATCAGTACGAAAATATTTTCCGCATATAACGCTTGAAACTGTTTTACAATGGGCTACAAGCAGCGGTGCTAAGGCATTAGAAGTTGATTCTATTCTTGGAAGTTTTAAAATAGGTTCAAAGCCGGGTATTATTCAACTTGATAAAAATTTCTCCTTAGCAAAAAGAATACTTTAAGTAAGTATAAAAAGTTTATTTAGGATAAAACTTCCCGCAACACAGGCAGTGTTTTCATAGTTCCAAAATCAGGAATATGCAATGCGTAATACGTTTCATACACAAATAACAAATTCCTTCTAAAGTCATGATGTAGTTTTATTTCTTCCAGCTCATCCGGTTGCTGCACTTTTAATAATTGGGAGGTAACATATGCTTGTTTGCCTTCGATAAAATGAGGATGATGTGGTTGTTCGCTTACAAAACTTCCTTCAGCCAGATCAAGAAATGTAGTGAGCTCGTCGTATTCGTCCGTAAACCGAAAACCAAAAAAATGGGTAAGATGTAATGCAAAGAACAAAGGAATATTTGCCATTACCGAACCCTTGCATTTATCTAATTGCAGAAAGCAATCTTCCGCAAAGTGAAAAAGTTCAGGGTTACTTTCTGGTTGTTTTAAACATTTAGTCAATAGCTCAACCATAAACAATGCCACCGCATTCTTTCGTACATCTGACAAAATATATTGGTAAATACTTGCCCATTTAAATTCTTTAATTCTATTGAGATGTTTTAACTCATTATGATAAACAATCATATCCAGGATAGCTGTTGGTTGAAATAGACTAGCCTTGCCTG